>JAJFGX010000135.1 GCA_021775895.1 Alphaproteobacteria bacterium
TGTTAAATCTGCGGCAGTTCTGGCGGTCGAACCTGCAACGAAGTATTTCATCAGTTCTAATTGCTTATTTCTTGTTAATTTACAGTGCTTTATATACATAGACAATCCTAACATTTTTAAATGTTAGGTGTCAGCCCCAATAACTTTTTTTAAGAATCTTCTACTTAATATCTAAAACTATTTTGTGCAGTTCAATAGTACAATATTTAGTTTATAGTACAATACCATACTGAAATGTTTTTACACCTGGCTATATCTTATTGATTTTTAATGAAAAAATGGTGGGCGATGACGGGTTCGAACCGCCGACCTACTGGGTGTAAACCAGTCGCTCTTCCAGCTGAGCTAATCGCCCTTTTCCTTTTGAAAAGGTATCATCTATTTAAGCGATATTTAAAACACTGTCAAGTATCTTTATTCAAGACTGGCGGAGAGACAGGGATTCGAACCCTGGAAGGGCTTGCACCCTTGCTGGTTTTCAAGACCAGTGCATTCAACCGCTCTGCCATCTCTCCAATAAGTAAATGATCTGCGAAAATGAATCAGCTGGTAGTATCTGCGATTTTTTACTTTCTTTCAAGTCGTTTTTTCGTTAAAGTGATAAAATATTTACAACGACTAGAAGAAAAGCAAATATGATGAAAATATCTATTGTGATTCCAGCGCGCTACGCATCAAGTAGACTTCCCGGTAAACCACTAAGTTTAATCGCTGGAAGAAGCATGTTACAACGTGTCTACGACATTGCTAAAGAAGCCACAGAATCAATAACTGCAAAATCTACTAATGTAAAAATAGAGATTCTAATTGCTACAGAAGATAAACGAATTATTGAACATGCAGAATCAATTGGTGCTGTGGCTATTCTTACCTCTGATAAGTGCAAGACTGGTACTGATCGTACGCTTGAGGCAGTTTTGCAATTAAATGAAACTCCTGATTTTGTAATAAATCTACAGGGCGATGCTCCGCTTACTCCTGCTGATTTCATCGCCGATGTATTAAAGACTTTTATAAAAGATCCGTCATTGCAAGTCGTGACACCAGTCACTCAACTTAGCTGGAGCGAAGTTGATTTATTAAAAGAGCACAAAAAACAAACTCCTTTTAGCGGAACTACTGTAGCTTTAGGTAAAAACAATAATGCATTATGGTTCTCTAAAAATATTATTCCTGCCATTCGAAAAGAAGATGACCTGCGTAGAACTGAACGCTTATCGCCTATATACCGTCATATTGGTATTTATGGTTATGCTCTTTCTGCATTGAAAAAATTCACAGAGCTTCCTCCCTCGCATTACGAAGAATTAGAAGGACTTGAGCAACTACGTTTTCTTGAAAACGGTTATAATATTAAAGCTGTTGTAGTTGACTATAAGGGGAGACCCGCAATGTCTGGAGTTGATAGCCCCGAAGACATCATCAGAGCCGAAGCTCTTTTAAACAACATGGAAGAAGTTGCATGACAACAACATTATTAATAGCACGACATGGAAATACTTTTGCTAAGGGCGATATTATACGCCGTGTTGGAGCTGGCACGGATTTACCCCTAGTAGAAAGCGGCTTAAAGCAAGGAACTATGCTTGGTCAATACCTACGTGAGAATAATGTTAAGCTTGACCATGTTTACTCCAGCCCTTTAAAACGGGCATTACAAACTGCTGAAAATGTATTAAAAGCACAAGGTCAAAGCAATCTAACTATCGAAATAGATAACACATTTAATGAGATAGATTATGGAGTAGATGAAGGACAGCCAGAAGATGAAGTTGTGTCTCGCATTGGCAAGCAAGCTCTTGAATTGTGGGATAATAGAGCAATAGTTCCTGATGGTTGGATAGTTAACCCTGATGATATAATTTCAGATTGGGAAAATTTCTCTAAAAAAGTTTTAGCTCAACATAGAGACCAAACTATTTTAGTTGTGACCAGCAATGGTACTGCTAGATTTGCCCCTTATTTAACTGGAGATTTTGAAAGTTTCCATGCAAATAACAATATAAAACTATCTACTGGGGCAGTGTCTTCCCTTACATACAATGAAAATACGGATAATTGGGACATCAAATATTGGAATACTAAGCCAAAAGATTGGCTTTCTGATTACAATATTTCTATATAAATTAAGCTTATTTACAAAAAATTAACTATTATAATTGATAATATACTTGTAAGCTTATAGTAAGTTAATAGTAATTTAGGAGAGTCATAATGAAATTTGAAAAAGAAAAACATGTAATTAGCTCTTTTAACCAAAACTCGAGAAGAGAAGATAGCTTCGCTGCTGCCTTTACCGAAGAACACCCTGACCTTAGTGAAATGGGAAATATTAAACGCCCTAATCCAAACCATAATAAAAAAGATTTTTAGAATCTAGACCCTAGAGCGTAACTTTTTCTTTGCGTCGCTGTTTTTCATACAAAACACCACTTTTTGTCTGTAAGAATTTATCAAATGGTATTTGCTCTTGATGAATAAATCCTGTACTTGGAAGTTCTCCATTATCAACCATCTCAATTACTGCACATACTGATGCTGCTGTTGTCCATGAAATAGCTCGCCACTCATTCCCGTTAATTATCATTGGTAGGTAGCCATTAATAAATTCTTTTCTAGCTAGGCGATCATATTTATTGATTCCCTCAACTGAAGCATGAATGTAGACAATATCCTCCGATGCTGGCGGTTTTGCATTCACCAGAATATCTGCTATTTCTGTTGGACTTTCTTGAAAATGTAGCTCATGCAATAAGAAATTCATTAATTTTGCATGCCCAGGATAACGAATGCTTTTATAATCAAGATTATCTGCTTCACCCAAGAAAGTTTCGCACATTGTGCCAAGACCACCTGACGTAGTTATAGCCTCCAGTTCTTGCCCATTGATAAATAACTTTTCTTTCCACTCCAACGGCGAGACCATTTTACGCACGCCATGCTCAATTACTTCGCAATCATTAAGATATTCATTAATAACCCCAGCAGGTGACCAATTAAAAGAATAGCCCAAAAGCCCCGTTGGGTGCTGTGGCAAAGCACCAACTCTTAGTTTTATATGGCGTATTTCTTTAAATTTCTGAGTTAAAGATGCTCCAACAATACCAATAAAACCAGGGGCAAGCCCACACTGTGGTGCAAATACAGTTTCAGAATCTTCAGATAACTCTCTGATATAGTTAGTTGTTGCAACATCTTCGGTTAAGTCAAAATAATGCACTTTATTATCATGAGCAAGCTTGGCTATCTCCTTATTTAAGAAAAAAGGCAGGCATGAAACGACTGCATCATATTCAGGTAGAATTTTTGTCAACTCATCTAAAGACGATAAATCCATGGAAAGCGTGGCAAAAGGAAAATCTTTGCGAATATTGCCGTCCAGCCCTGTTACATCATATTTTGTTTCAAATAATAATGTTGCAACCAAAGAGCCAACACGCCCCAAACCTAAAACCAAAATTTTTTTAATTTTTTCTTGAGGCATCTTCTTTTCCTTTCATATATAAAGAATTTAGCTTAGATTAAAGCATATATTAAAAGTAACTGAAAAGAATGCGAATAACAAGAATGTCAAAAAAAGAAGATAATCATAAATCAAATAATGTAACGAAATTCCCAAGTTCGAAAAAAGAGCGAACTAATAGAGTTAAACAAAAAGTTTCTAATGATATGCCACATAAGCCTAAATCAGAGCCTATCTTTAATCTACCACCCGTTGCTCAAAATCTTTCATTGCTACTGCTAGGGATACATATAATTCTATTCTTCCTGCCAAATCATATGATGATGTTTACTGTATATAATTTATCATTTATTCCTGCCAGATATACTGAAGCTATGCCCTTTGATATTTTTGCAATTATATCCCCAATTACTCATATGTTGCTGCACGGTGGCTGGATGCATGTACTTATTAATGTTGGAATGTTAATGGCTTTTGGCTCTGGAGTAGAAAAATCACTAGGCAGTCGCAGAATGCTCATAGTATTCATAGTTTCTGGTGTTGTCGGAGCCGTCACTCACTTTGTATTCTACTACGGTGAAAATTATTCATTAATCGGTGCATCTGGTGGCATTAGTGGATTATTCGCAGCCATGTTAGTAATGCTAGATCAGCAAGGTGGGGACAAAAAACGCTTAATAATAATTGCCGCTGTATGGGTTGGAATATCGCTATTATTTGGTATTATAGGCATGGTTGGAACAAAAATGGATATCGCATGGACAGCACATATCGGTGGATTTTTTGCTGGATTGTGTTTAACTTATCATTGGCTACAAAATAAATATCGATAAAATATTGAGGAGTAAAATAATGTCAAACAAAACTTATGATCTTATAGTAATTGGTGCGGGCCCAGGTGGTTATGTTTGTGCTATTCGTGCAGCTCAACTTGGAATGAGCGTTGCTTGTGTTGAAAAAGAAAGCTTAGGCGGCACTTGCTTGAATGTTGGCTGTATACCATCAAAGGCTTTATTACATGCCTCTGAACGCTTTGAAGAAGCAGAGCACCATCTTGCAGATCTAGGTGTTGATGTTAATGCCCCTAAACTTAATCTCAAGCGAATGATGAAACATAAAAGCGATGTTATCTCTACGAATGTGCAAGGTATTGGCTTTTTACTTAAAAAAAATAAAGTGGATCACATCAAAGGCTCTGGTAAAATTATAAAAGCAGGCGAAGTAGAAATTACAGATGCAAAAAATAAAAAATCTACATTAAAGACAAAGAATATTGTGATTGCGACAGGGTCAGAGGTTATGCCTCTACCAGGAATTGAAATTGATGAAAAACAAATAGTTTCATCCACAGGCGCTTTAACGTTTAGTGATGTTCCAAAAAAACTAGCCGTTATAGGTGGCGGAGTTATTGGTTTAGAGATGGGAACTGTTTGGCGTAGGCTTGGGGCTGAAGTCACAGTAATAGAATTCATGGATAAAATTCTACCACCAATGGACAATGAAATATCCAAACAAATGCGTTTAATCCTTAAAAAACAAGGTATGATTTTTAAATTAGGCACAAAAGTTACCGCTGCAAAAAAAGCTGGTAAAAAAGTTAAATTAACTATGGAAGCGGCTAAGGGTGGCTCTGCTGAAACTCTAGATTTTGATGCCGTTCTCGTTGCAATTGGTCGCAGACCTCATATCGAAGGACTTGGTATAGAAGATATAGGCATTACAATGACGGAACGTGGTCAAATCAATGTTGATGAACACTTCAAAACCAATATAGATGGTATCTATGCGATTGGCGATGTTATCAGAGGTGCAATGCTTGCTCATAAAGCCGAAGATGAAGGTATGACAGTGGCAGAACACCTTTCTGGTCAATATGCACATATAAATTATGATGCCATACCAGGCGTGGTTTATACATTCCCAGAGGTCGCAGAAGTTGGCAAAACTGAAGAACAGCTAAAGGCTGAAGGCGTTAAGTATAATATTGGAAAATTCCCCTATATGGCGAATGGTCGTGCCAGAGCAATGAATGCGCCTGAAGGCTTTGTGAAAATTCTGGCCGATGCAAAAACAGATCGTGTTCTTGGTTGTCACATTATCGGAGCAGAAGCTGGAACTTTGATAGCAGAAGTAGTGCTTGCCATAGAATTTGGTGGCTCTGCCGAGGATATTGCCAGAACTTGCCATGCTCACCCAACACTTAGTGAAGTTGTGAAAGAGGCCGCTCTAGCCGTCGATACTCGCCAGATTCACATGTGATAATAACTACCCATTGATATAAACTGAATATAGCGGTATAAAATATATAGGCTGTGAAATTAGAAACAAATATGTAAGGAGTATAGTATCATGACAGATAAAAAAGAATGTAAAGTAGAAAAGGACATGCAAACAAGTAAGTTACAAGGTTTAATCACCAGAGTAACGGAGCTTAGAGATACAGTTAAAACTCTTGATTATCTAGATAAAAAAGATGTTGTTGACGAATCCTCTAAAATATTAGAAGCACTAAACACCATAAAAAAAGACACTGTAAGCAAATCACAAAATATGTCATATATGCAGAGCTTTAATATAACAGCTGCCTATAAAGGCAACGTTATAGATTTTGTTACTTTCGCACATAGTGGTGCGTCAATGGGAACTATGCTTACAAAAACTTTAGACGTTGAAGACAAGTGGAATAAAATTAAAGAAGCTCATATTGCAACATCGAATGGGTACCAACAAAAATATGATGCTGTTATTAAAAAAACTACTCCAATGCGTAAAAGACCATAAATGATACTTATAAAGCTGATAATTTTTAGCTCGGCTATGCTATCTATGTTGGTGTGGGAGCGTTTGCGTCCATTTACCCTGACTAATAGGCATAGCTTGGTTGAATATTGTAAAAATTTAGCATTACTAGCTGTAAATATTTTCGTATCAAAATTTATGATTATTCCAATTACAGGGTTCATTACCTATTTTAACTTTTGGGAGCGCTCTTCTGAAGCTAACCTAAGTGTTATGTTGCTAGACATTTTATTATTAGACTTTTGGATATATTGGTGGCATAGATTAATGCATCGCTCTAACTTTTTATGGCGTTTCCACCAAATTCATCACTTAGATGAGACTCTCGACACCTCAAGCGCTATTAGATTTCATTTTGGAGAGGTTATACTATCCGCCTTTGCTAGAGCTCCAATTATTCTAATTTTTTCTATTCCTCTTGCCCATATAATTGCCTTTGAAGCATTCCTACTCATTTGCTCTTTCTTTCATCATGCTAATATAGGCCTACCAAATAAACTTGATAAACTACTATCAAAAATAATAGTTACCCCATCAATTCATTGGATTCATCACAAAGCCGACCCTAAAGATATGCACACAAATTTTTGCTTATTTATAAGTATTTGGGATAGAATTTTTAACACGTCAAGCACAACTAAACGAACAAAAAAAATGAATATTGGACTACCAAAACAAAAAGATAAAGATTTGCTGGGACTATTGCTATTGCCATTTCAAAAATCTTGAGTTTCCTATTTTCACATTTTTGGTAATTTAGTTATTACTTCAGCATTTTTTAAATTTTCTGGCTGTCCTACAATCACAAAACTTAAGTTTTCTGTTTTTAATAGCTCTTTAGCCACTCTTTTAACGTCATCTAATGTAACTGCCTGTAATAACTCATTACGTTGATTGATATAGTTAATATCTCTTCCATTCTTTTGCAGGCTATTTAATACACCAGATATTTTATTTGTCGAAGTTAAAGCCAAAGGCAGAGAGCCTGTTAAGTAACTTATCGCATCATCAACTTCTTGCTGACTAACTCCTTCATCACTTATTTTTTGCCATTGTTCTTTGACCATGTTTATTGCCTCGACCACAGTTTTATTTTTTGTCGAAAACTGCCCTTGCAATAAGTCCACATATTTAAGATGAGATAAGTTTGTATATACACCATAAGTTAAGCCATTATCTTCACGTAGTGACTGCATTAATCTGGAAGAAAAGCCCCCTCCTCCAAGGATATAATTCAACACCATCACGGCTGGATAATCTTCACCATGTAATGGATATCCTTGCTGAGCAAATAAAATTATACTCTGTGGAATATCCATCTTATAAAAAACTGTTTTTCCAGTATTACTTTCATTATACGCACTAGAATTATCTAGATCTTTTAAATGGTTTTTCTTTGGCAAAGTGCCAAAACTATCATCAATAAACTTCACTAGTTCCTGCGGATTTATATCACCTGCAACCGATATCTTTAACCCTTGTCTGGTAAAAATTTTCTTTGCCAATTCATGCAAATCAGCCTCCGTAATATTTGGGATTGTATGTAGATTTCCCTGCCCTGGTCTCGCATATGCATGATTTCCAAACATTTGAGCATTAAAAATACGAGCAGCATTCCAACTTGGGTCAGCTAAGCTAGTTTTTATACGGTTTACAGTATTTTTCTGCATACGCTCCAATGAAACCGCTGAGAAATGAGGCTCTGTCAATGCAAGTTTTAATAACTCAAATGCCTTAGTTTTATTTTTGCTCAGTGTTTTTATATGCCCGTTGAAATAATCCCTACCTGGAGTA
>JAJFGX010000136.1 GCA_021775895.1 Alphaproteobacteria bacterium
TGCCCTTGAGGTAAACATTCTATAAGGCTCTGTCACTCCTAAAGTTGTGAGATCATTCACTAAAACTCCGATATATGCATCTGCCCTATCTAAAACAAAACTATCCGTACTATCTTTTGCCTTTAATGCGGCATTAATCCCCGCAACAAGCCCTTGAGCCGCTGCCTCCTCATAACCAGTAGTGCCATTAATTTGTCCCGCCAAAAATAAACCGGACAGTTGCTTGGTCTCTAATGTTTCTTTTAAAGCACGAGGGTCTATATAATCATACTCAATTGCGTAACCAGCCTCTAGAATTTTGGCGTTCTCTAACCCTACAATAGTCTTTAATAGTTTTTCCTGTACGTCCAAAGGCAGAGAAGTAGAAATACCATTCGGATAAACCGTATCATCACTTAAACCTTCTGGCTCCAGAAATATCTGATGACGGTTTTTAT
Organism: Alphaproteobacteria bacterium; assembly: GCA_021775895.1. Lineage (GTDB taxonomy): Bacteria > Pseudomonadota > Alphaproteobacteria > Micavibrionales > CSBR16-224 > JAJFGX01. The sequence continues at coordinate 438 of JAJFGX010000136.1, forward strand.
CTGAGAAACGGACAATCTTATCCTCTATAGATGGGCAGTACCTAGGCCCTGTTGACTTAATTTGTCCAGAATACATTGGTGCTTTATCCAAATTATCCCTAATAATATCATGTGTTTCTTTATTAGTATAAGTAACATGACAAGAAATTTGCCTAACATTAATTTCTTTGTTCATAAAAGAAAATGGCTTTGGTATATCGTCTGCACATTGTTCTTCTAATATATCCCAGTTAATCGTTCTACCATCTAGTCTTGGCGGAGTGCCTGTTTTTAAACGTCCCAACGGAAATTCAAATTTTTCTAGTGTTTTTGCTAGCCCAATAGATGGCTTATCCCCAACCCTACCAGCTTGGCTTTGTTCCAAGCCACGGTGAATAACTCCACGCAAAAAAGTTCCTGTGGTTAAAACAACCGCTCTACAAAGAATAGTGTCTCCATTATCTATAACCACAGCATTAATATTGTCATTTTCTAACAAGAGGTCTTCTACCCCTCCTTCTAAAATATCAAGGTTTTCAGTATTAAAAACCATATCCTGAATTGCTGTTTTATAAAGCTCCCTATCTGCTTGAGCTCTAGGGCCATGTACAGCCGCACCCTTACTGGCATTAAGCATACGAAACTGAATTCCAGACTTATCAATAGCTCTCCCCATAATACCATCAAGAGCATCAATCTCTCGTACTAAATGCCCCTTACCCAAACCACCAATAGCTGGATTACATGACATTACACCAATTGTACTTTTTTTATGTGTTACTAATAAGGTTTTAGAACCCATTCGTGCAGAAGCATGAGCGGCTTCCACCCCAGCGTGACCGCCACCAACTATAACAACATCATATATATTTTCTTTTTTTTGCATTTTTTCACATTTCTTCATAATTATATGATACTATAGTTATATGAAAAGAATAAAAACTGCAAGAGAAAAGAGTATATTATGACCGAAGAAACATATCAAAAAGTTGAGCTAATACCAGAGGCTGTAAAACAGTTCTTTTTAGACTCTGTAAGCGAAAAAGAGCAAACTATAGCAGAAATTGCCCTTCTTAATATTGATATTACTTCACAGAGCTTATTAAAACACCACCTTGAGTTTGAATTAGATAGACTTAACACTCAAGATAGCGAAGATTTTGCTCAAGAGGAAGGTCGTCTGGCTATTATTTACGCAAATTGTAACTCTTTCGGTTTATTGAAAAAAGACTTCATAAAAGCAAAAAAACAATTAAGAGAACTAAATACAAACACAGCAGAACAAGTTATACTACATATAGAGAACAATACTGATATAATTCTACAAGAAATGATTTTAAAGAAAACGCTTGAAATGGCAAACTCTCACCCGCTACGTCCCAGAACTGGTAAAAACCATATACACTAGATTCATAAAAGAAAGTTATTAATTTTGTCAAAAAAGTTTCCCTCAGAAGAAGATATTCTATGCTTTGTTAAAGATAGCAAAAAACCTGTAACAAAAAGAGATATTGCAAAGTTCTTTAGTATTAAAGGAAACAAACGCATTACTCTGAAAAAAATGTTAAAGCAAATGACAACCGAAGAAATTATACACAAACCTCCAAATGAGGGTTACTCCATTACAAAGGACAAAAAAATAAGCCATGACACTACAAACAATAATGGCTTAATTGGCTCAATAACCATACTTTCTGATAAATCTGGCGTATTTATCCCTGCTGAAAGGGGTAGAAATAACTCCGTTCAAATCCCAAAAGAATCCTTAAAAAATATAAAAAACAACGATCTTGTAATTATTAACTTTAGCCCAAGACAAAAAGTAATAAATATAAAAGTGCTTGGTCACAAAGATGACCCAAATTTATTAAGTCTAATTTCTATTTACCAAAACAAGCTGCCTCATATTTTTCCAGAAAACGTTTTAAAAGAAACAGAAACTATGACTGTTCCTACAGCATTAGAAAATAGAGAAGACCTACAAAACACTCCTCTTATAACTATTGATGGAGCTGATGCTAAAGATTTTGACGATGCTGTTTTTGCTGAGCCTGATGACAGCCCAAAAAATAAAAATGGCTGGCACATTATTGTCGCAATTGCTGATGTTTCTTACTATGTTAGAGCTGGCACAGCATTAAATGAGCATGCATATGAGCGGGGAAACTCTACTTATTTTCCTGATAGAGTAGTGCCAATGCTACCAGAAAAACTGTCAAATGATTTATGCTCTCTGCGTCCTGACGAACCTAGAGCCTGCCTTGTAGCTCACCTTTGGATTAACTCATCTGGCAAATTAATAAACTACAAATTTACTCGTGGTTTAATGAAGTCACATGCAAGACTAACCTATGAACAAGTAGAGGAGGCCTATAATGGTAGTCCAGACAAACAAACCTCTAAGATTTTTACACCCGTAATAAAGCCACTATATGATGCATATTCTATATTAAAAAAGGCTCGCCAACTACGAGGCGCGCTTGATATTGATTTACCTGAATATCAAGTGAATATTAATAAAGTCGGAGGCATAGAGGGTATTTCAAAACGTGTTCGTCTAAATAGCCATCAATTAATAGAAGAATTTATGGTGCTGGCAAATGTTGCTGCCGCCAAAGCACTTGAAAAAAATAAAACGACTACAGTTTATCGTATACACCCAAAACCAGATAGTTTGAAGCTTGCATCTGCTCACAATTTTTTTAAAAGCCTAGGTCACAATTTTGAACAAAAAGTAAATCCAAAGCCTAAAGACATAAATGCAATTCTAAACAAAGTAAAAAGCCTAGATATAGCACACTTGGCAAATATGGTTATTCTGCGCAGTCAAAACCGTGCAGTTTATCACACTGAAAACCAAGGCCATTTTGGTTTGTCTTTAAGCCACTATACTCACTTTACATCGCCAATCAGACGCTATTCTGACCTTTTAGTACATAGAGCATTAGTTAAAACATTTGATCTTGGCGTTGGTGGGCAAACAGAAAGTGAAGCCATAAAAATGCCAGAAATGGCAGAACACATCTCTGATACAGAAAGAAGGTCAATAACCGCTGAACGCAGTGCTATGGATAGATACACAGCATTATATCTTGTAGACCGTGTTGAAGCAGAGTTTGAGGCAACAATAAATGGTATAAACAAAGCTGGTTTATTTATAACTTTAAAAGATTCTGGTTCTGATGGTTTTATTCCAGCAAGAACTCTACCACAAGACTTTTATACTCATGACGAAGCCAAGCATGCTTTAATTGGAAAACGAACAAGGCTTAAATTCCAGATTTGTGAACACATAATGGTAAAGCTTATAGAGGTTGAGCCTCTAGCTGGTTCTGCTATTTTTGTTTTAACTGAACACAATGGAAAGCCTATATCTACAAAAAAAGAAAACAGCAATAAAAAACACTCTTTTAAAAAGAAATATAGTAAAAGAAAAAAAAGAAATTAAATGGAATTGCTTTATTATTTTTGCTGTAATAAATAACTAACCCAAACAGCTCCTAAGGCAACAAGCATAGTTGCGGGTACAATCATAAATGACGGCTTAAAATTAAAAACAAGAATAGTTAAAATAATGGAAGAACAAACAACACAGAATATATTCATTAAAGTAACTAGTGATGGGTCAAAATTTGAGTACATTTTGACAATAATGTAATTACCCAGAGCAAAAGATGTAAACATAACTATTATCAGGCGAGTTATATCTGTTGTCTTCGCATAGAAACCTTCTAAATACGTTGGAAAAATATGACCGCTTGAGAAAAAAATGCTAGAAATAAAAAGGCTCTGAGTAAAAAACATTAGAAAAAAAACTTTTAATATTGTTACTAATGCTTCCATTTAAAACTCCATAGCCTATTGATTCATCGTATCGAAAAATTCTTCATTGTTTTTAGTGTTTTTCATTTTTCCAGTTAAAAACTCAACCGCATCAACAGTACCCATAGGATTTAAAATTCGACGCAAAACCCACATTTTAGATAAGTCATCTTTACTTACTAATAGTTCTTCTTTACGAGTTCCAGATTTTTGAATATCAATTGCAGGGTAAACACGTTTATCTGATATCTTACGATCAAGCACAATCTCAGAGTTACCTGTTCCTTTAAACTCTTCAAAAATAACTTCGTCCATACGACTACCAGTATCAATTAATGCTGTTGCTATAATAGTCAAAGAACCACCTTGCTCAATATTACGAGCAGCACCAAAGAAACGCTTAGGTCTTTGCAAAGCATTCGCATCAACACCACCTGTTAAAACCTTACCAGAACTTGGAACAACTGTATTATAAGCTCTCGCTAAACGAGTAATAGAATCAAGTAAAATAACAACATCACGCTTATGTTCAACAAGACGTTTTGCCTTTTGCAGCACCATTTCTGCAACCTGAACATGGCGAGAAGCTGGCTCATCAAAAGTAGAGCTAACAACTTCACCTTTTACAGAACGTGCCATATCTGTCACTTCTTCAGGTCTCTCATCAATCAATAATACGATTAAATAGGCATCTTTATGATTTGCTTCAATAGAATGTGCAATATCTTGTAACATCACAGTTTTACCTGTTCTTGGTGGTGCAACAACTAATGCTCTTTGACCAAAACCAAGCGGTGATACTAATTCCACAACACGTTGAGTAAAACCTTTTTTATCTCCTGCTTTCAGCTCAAGTTCTAAACTTATTTTTCTATCTGGATAAAGCGGGGTTAAGTTGTCAAAATTAATGCGGTGTTTTAAATTCTCTGGCTTATCAAAATTAATACTAGTGATTTTTAATAAAGCAAAATATCTTTCATTGTCTTTTGGGGCTCTAATACTTCCCTCAATTGTATCCCCAGTTCTAAGCCCGAAGCGTTTTATTTGGCTAGGTGACACATAAATATCATCAGGCCCAGGCAAGTAATTTTCTTCTGGAGATCTTAAAAAACCAAAACCATCTTGTAACACCTCTAATACTCCAACACCTGCTATGGATTCATCTTTTTCAGCTAATGCTTTTAAAATAGCAAACATAATTTCTTGTTTGCGTAGAGTGCTGCAATTTTCTATGCCCATTTTTTCAGCGTATTCCAAAAGATCTGCTGGGCGTTTAGCTTTTAATTCTTGAAGATTCATAATACTTCACCATGTTTAATGTTTTGAGGGATTTTATTAATTGAAATATTTCTATTTTTTATCTAATTCTTTTAGCTAAATATAACTAGCTAAAGTTTCATTTTGAAAATGTCGAGTTACCTTAATTGAAAGTGTCAAACAGCCTTAAAAATGTCAGGAAATATATTGTTTTAACAAGACAACTATCTTTTTTAACCGATTCTCTAATTATTGTCAATGCTTAAACAAAGCAAAAAGGGTTTTTTATGCCTTTTTCTTCACAAAACCATCTAATACTAGCGTCAAACTGAAGTTTTTGAACCCAGCGTAACCTAGGTAGTTTTTCTGGTGGCTTTCTCCAAAAATTATTAGCAAAGTAACCTGAAATAACAGATATAACAGTCAGAACATCTTCCTTATCAAAGCGAGTTTGAGCTATATCTTCATAAATTCCAAGCACTTCTTGGCATGATATTTTACTTTCTGCTGCGACAGACACAGAAAAAGAAACTAAATCAAACAAAACATCGCCCCAGCAAGCATCTGTCCAATCAAGCAAAACCACAGCCTCGTTAGATTTTTTAAACATTATATTGTCAGAGCGTAAATCAAAATGAACAACGCCTTTGTTTTTAACAACCTGCTTTGCTTTTCTTTGATGCTCCGTCAATAAGGTTAAGTTTTCTTTCAACCAAGTTTTTATATTTTCTGGCTCTTCAAAAAAACCACAAAACTTTTCTTGCCTATTGCTGTCGTCTTGATATTCAAACATTAGCCAACCATTTTTGCCTAAGAAAAACTCTGAGGTAAAATCAGACTTGTTTCCATCTTCTAAAAAAGCAACATCTTCTCTTTTTATCTGTTTATGCATTTTATGTAGGTGTTCTACAGTTTTTTCTACTTTATTTATAGTCCATGGCAGAGCTGTGCTACCGTCAATTTTATCCCAAATTCCTAAAACCCAACCTTTTTCTCCATTATAAGAAACTTCACCATAAAATTTTGGTGCTGTATCTCGCAGAAAACAAAGATTTTTATATGTATGTATTTCTTGTTTTAAGGCTTTAGCACCATGAGCTGTTTGCTTAGGGTGAGACCCTTTTATAAAATAACTTTGGTTTTTGTCATTAGTGGCTAAAAAACAAGCAGATGGAGAATAGCCCCCCCAAGCAATCTCTGCCTTAACTATTTTTCCTGTTATTTTTTCGATATCAAGTAAAATTTCTTGTGGCACTTCAGACCAAGAAGGGCGAGCTTCTCTTTTTTCTGGTTCTGGGATAATAAAGTTAGGCATGAATTATTCAGCTATCATGTCTTGTATAATAGGCATGCCTTCAATTTTTAATTCTTCATCAGATAAATTAACCATACCATCAGGAGTAACATGAATTTTTGTTTGAAATAAAGAATCTTTAAACAACATAAATGCATTGGCTGTAAAAGACCCATCATCATTCTTGGATAAAAGCTCTACTGGTTTTAGTGTTTCCTGTATAACTTTACGCCCTTGTGCTGGCGGTTCTATTTTCCACTGAATTCCGTCTATAGATTCAATTACAATAAATCTGCCGTGTCTCCCTCTAACATAATTAAAAAAGAACTTAATATAATCTACAATATTGTCTTCTTTTATTTCAAGCGGTGCTTTTTCATTAACATCATAAATAACTTGGTTCGTCCAATCTATAATATGAATATCACCTTTTTTATAAATAGCGTATTTTTTAACCGTTGGAACAACAGATAAATCTGTAAGCTCATAAAAAACATAGCCAGAATAAAATGGTAGCTTTATCTTACGAATTATAGTGGTCTCAACACTAAATGGAACAGGTTTAATGTGTTCATTTATTTCTGCCAAAAGTGTTGGTATTTTTTTTGCATCAACTTTTTCCCATTCTACTTGAGACATAATAACTCTCCTTATAAATAATTAAATAGCTATGATTCTTCCACAATAGCCTGTGTATAAAATAGTATATTCTGTGCAAAGTGAATATATTCTTAAAGCTATTCTACTTATTCTATTTTATTTCATTTTTTGTTCAATGTTTATTTTTTTATAAACAATCTGTTTAAAGAAAAGAAAAACTGTTTTATTTCAATAAAAAGAAAAAAGTAAAACTCTGTGGATAACTTTTTTCCCCCATAATTAACCGCTATAAACAAAAACAACTAAAATACTTATTTACTTTTTATTAATATTTTTCATTTGGAGAAATGAGAAAAAAATGTAATATTTCAATCAATCTTAAAAAATATATTTTATCGAATAAAATAGGAAAATACTATGTCTGATCTTTCTTTAAGAAAAAAAGAACTGAATGTAAAAGAAAGCTCTTTTATTAAAACTCTAAAAGGTGAAACTAATTTACTTCCGTTTTGGTTTATGCGTCAAGCAGGACGCTATCTGCCAGAATACCGTAAAATAAGAAAAAATATAAATAGTTTTTTAGACTTATGTTTTAATCCTAATTTAGCAGCAGAGGTTACTATTCAACCATTAGCCCGTTATGATATGAGTGCAGCTATTTTGTTCTCAGATATTTTAGTTATTCCGCATGCTTTGGGTCAGTCTGTTTCTTTCAAGGGTGGTGTTGGGCCTGTTCTAGGTTCATTAAATAACAATGAGCTTAACTTAAATAATTTAAATGAAATTTTATCACCTGTTTATGAAACAGTTAGCTTGGTAAAAAAACAATTAAACTCTGATAAATCCTTAATAGGTTTTGCAGGCTCACCATGGACTGTGGCTACATATATGATTGAGGGCAGTTCTAGCCGTGAGTTTCTAAAAATCAGACAAATGATGTATAAAAAGCCTGAAGAATTACAAAAAATCATTGATTTATTGGTTGATGCTACAAGCTTATATTTACTAGAACAGATTAAATCTGGCGTTGATGCTATACAGCTTTTTGATAGTTGGGCAAGCGTTCTACCAGAAGAAATGTTTAATCTTTGGGTTATAAAACCAACTGCTAAAATAGTTTCTAATATAAAAGCGGAATACCCTGATGTTCCTATTATTGGCTTTCCAAAGGGTGCTGGGATTCTTTATCCAGAATATATAAAAAAAACAGGCGTTGATGCGGTTAGTTTAGATCATACAATACCATTAAATTGGGCGGCAGAACATGTACATAGCTTGTGCCCTGTGCAAGGTTGTCTTGATCCTATGGCTTTATTAGTAGGTGGTGATATAATGATAAGTGAGACACAGAAAATACTCGATGCTTTTTCTGATCGTCCTTTCATCTTTAATTTAGGTCATGGTATTCATAAAGAAACACCTGTTGAGCATGTTGAACATTTAGTTAGTTTTTTGAAAGATCAGTAATTAATGACTAAAAAACTAGCTGTTATTGTTATGAATTTAGGTGGCCCGCTTAAAAAACAAGATATTAGACCTTTTTTGTTTAATTTTTTCATGGATAAAAACATTATCTCTTTGCCTCTTCCTATGCGATGGCTGTTGGCAAAATATATTTCCTTCAAACGATCTAAAAATGAGGCCGGAAGTAGCTATGCGGCCCTT
>JAJFGX010000137.1 GCA_021775895.1 Alphaproteobacteria bacterium
ATTTGTTTACTGGCGATAGGTTTGATGTTCGTTTACAGACGGTAGAACAAGCAATTAACACTTTATCTGCGAAAGTAGATAAAATTTGAGGTAAATTATTGCGTGTTTTATAAAATGTGAAAAAGTTAATTAAAATCAATGGATTAATGAGGGTTAAGTTGATATAGTTTTGGTCTTGTATTTGCAAATATGATGAAAACGTGTTCTAATATAAGTATGGGCTTAAAAAAGGATTATTTAGGGGATTGATTCGTGGTTAAAGTGTCTTACAGGCTTGTATTATTTATTTTTGCTAGTGTTTTAGGTGTAGCAGTAATGCCAAGCTTAGCTTTTGCTGTTGCAGGCCCTGATATTGGTGGGGTACTTGATAATCTTAGTGGCTCTTTAAGAAACTTTCCTAATATTCTGACTACTATTTCATTTGTTTCGGGAATTTTTCTTGCAGTTAGCGGAGTTCTTAAGCTTAAAAATCATGTGGATAATCCATCGCAGATCCCTATTAGTGACGGAATTAAACGCTTAATTGCTGGTGGGCTTTTTATAGGCCTTCCTTTGGCGACTAATATTGCTAAAGGTTCTATATTTGGTACTAGCGTATCAGAAGTACAAGGAAATGCAGCAGGATGGAATGTAGTAGTTCCAGCAATACCACCTGTTGGACTAGATCAACTTGCAGTAACATTCATAAGTAGCTTTGCTGAACCAATGAAAGATTTAATGATTACATTTTCTTATCTTTCTGGATTGGCTTTTATTTTAATAGGTATTTCAAGATTGATTAAAACTGCACAAGAAGGGCCTAGAGGCCCTACGGGTATGGGAACGTTGATTACCTTTTTAACAGGTGCAGCATTGATGTCCTTAGGGCAGTCTATGGGTAGTTTTACATCTAGTTTGTTCGGTAATAATACAATGAGAAACTTTGTAGATCTTTCTGCTCCCGTACAGGCAGCTCTAAGTGCAGCAGAGGAAAAACAATTAGAAAATGTAATCGGATCAGTCATGATGTTTGTGTCAATCGTTGGTTTTGTTGCTTTTGTTCGAGGTATGTATGTATTGAAGGCTGTGGCCGATGGTAATCAACAGCATTCTTTAACCCAAGCATTTACATTTTTATTGGGTGGTGCATTGGCTGTTAACCTAGGTGATGTCATCAATATGATACAAAGTACAATAGGTGCAACAGCGCTTGGTTTCTCATTTTCTTAAGAAAAAGTAAAAAAAAGATAAAAATTAATAGATTATTAATTAAATTTTAGTAAACTGGTAAGAAGTAGAGGATGTGTTTAATAAAAAAGTTTCATTAACCGAAAGAGGAGAGAAGACTATGAAGACTACAAAGAAACCAAATCTAAGTCATAAACTGGCTGCGGCCTTAACTGTTGGAATGGCTACTGCTATATCACCAACTTCAGTATTTGCTGTTGGTGTGTCCACAAAGACATTTAAAGATACTACTGATGCGATGGTAGAGTCATCTAGAGCGCTTCCTAACCTGATTACCACAACAGCATTTGTGGCAGGTATCGCTTTGGCTATTGCTGGCGTATTTAAAATTAAAGCCCATGTTGATAACCCAGCTCAAGCACCATTAAAAGATGGTATGATTAGACTTGCTGTTGGTGGTGCGTTGATTGCATTCCCATTACTAACTAACTTGATGGTTGGTGCTATTGGTAGTGATGCTACTCAGGGTCACTTAGTGCATACAAAAATTGCTAACCTTACATACTAATATGTGGTCTAGAATAACTTGAAATACCATAATATAGTGCCCGGTGTCAGTTCTTTTTCTGACGCTGGGCATATTTTTTCATATGATACTTTAAATATTAGTGAAGCTGTTTTGGATAAGGTTCTAAAACGAGATGATGGTACTTGCCAGTATTGTGGCTTTAAGGCTGATCGTCATCAAACAGCTCATTATATTGGTCAAGATGTTCGTAAGGCATCGGAGATGAATAATACAGATAATTTTGTGACCGCATGTCATTATTGTCAGCAGTGTTTTTACCTTGATAGGGTTGCTATGATGCAGTCAGGCACGCTTATTTGGATGCCAGAGGTTGGGCAAGCCGCTCTTAATCATATTTGCCGTGCAGTTTATATTGCACGTATTACGCAAGGACCTATAGCGGATGCAGCTAGGGAAACTTTAGATGTTTTACTTTCTCGTAAAGAAGAGGCTAAGAATCGCATTGGCACAGATGATCCCCTGCAGTTGGCAACTGTTTTGCAGGATTTCATGGAGCATAAAGAGTATAAAATGCGAAATAAAAAGCTTAAACATATTCGTGTGTTGCCATTGGATCGTCGTATTGTGCATGAAGGAGAGTTAGAGTTTAACCAGTTTCCACAGATTCTAGCTTATTGGCGTTCAAAAGATGGGCCATTTGGTGTCGTTCCGCCTCGTATATGGTCTGAAATATTTTATAATACACAGAATAAAACAGCTTAATTGCATTTCTAACTAAGTCCCCTTATAATCTCAGATTAAAGAGGGATATTATAATGAAGAATCGATTAAAAGTTTTTATTTACGCTTTGATGCTTAGTTTTGTATTAATGACACCTGCATATGCATCTGGTACTCAGTTTTTTACATCTGTTGTGGACTTACCTTTAATACCTGAGTTTGTTGAAGTAGTTGATGATAGCGTTGTTTTTGATAAGCCGAGTGGTCGAATTGTCGAAACTAAGGCTGTTGGCGTTATTAGTAAAGAGAAAGCGGAAGATTTCTATAGTCAATCTTTGCCGCAGCTAGGCTGGGAGAGTATTGGCAATAATAAATACACCAGAGAGAAAGAATTGTTAGAGCTTGAATTTTCATCTCAAGTAGAGAAAACAATTATACATGTAACATTAAAACCAATAAAAGGCTGATATTATGGGTGAGTATATAAAGACTGAAATTATTGATGGCTCTGTAGCTTTAATACAGCTAGATAGACCAAAGGCAATGAATGCCTTGTGTAATGGTTTGATGGAGGAGCTATCTATCGCTCTGCAAGATTTTGACCGTGATTCTGATATAGGATGTATGATTGTAACAGGTAATGAAAAATCCTTTGCTGCTGGCATGGATATTAAAGAAATGCAAAGCAAAGACTTTTCCGATACTTATTATGAAGATATGCTTGTTGATAGTGCTGATCGTATTATGCGATGTCGTAAGCCTATTATTGCTGCGGTTGCGGGCTATGCTCTTGGTGGTGGCTGTGAATTGGCTATGATGTGCGATATTATGATTGTTGCGGATAATGCGAAGTTTGGACAGCCTGAGGTAACTATAGGTACTATGCCAGGGTTTGGTGGCTCTCAGCGTTTGACACGTTTAATAGGCAAAGCAAAATCTATGGAGATGTGCTTAACGGGACGTATGATGGAAGCTGAAGAAGCAATGCTATGTGGTATTGCTTCACGGCTTGTACCAGCTGAAGACTTAATGGAAGAGACTGTTGGTGTAGCTAAATTGATTGCTAGTAAATCACAAATGTCTACTATGATGATTAAGGAAGCTGTTAATAGAGCTGAAGAGACTAGTTTATCTGAAGGCCTAAGATTCGAGCGTAGATTGTTTCATGCGAGCTTCTCAACTAAAGATCAAAAAGAAGGTATGCAGGCATTTATTGATAAACGAAATCCTGATTTTATAAATAATTAAAGAATTTTAACAATGAATGAATATAATCAGTTAGAAAGTCAAACTTTAGCATTATTACGTTGGTATGAAGATATTGGCGTAACTGATGTTGTTTGCAATGATACGATTAATTATTGTGAGGTAGAATTCCCAACAGCTAAGGTATTTTTAAAGGAAGATAAGATAGAGAAATTGGATAAAATTGCTTCCGTATCAATTGTGCCTGTTTCATCGAATGTTCCAACATCTAAAGCTGTTATAAGTGAGCCACTTGGTACGGCGGAGGCTAGTCTTGAAGCTCGCCGTTTAGCAGCTGAGGCAAAAAACTTGGAAGAGTTAAAACAAGTAATAGAGAATTTTGATGGTTGTGCATTAAAACGAACAGCAATAAATACTGTGTTTTCAGATGGTAATCCAGAGGCAAAAATCATGTTGATTGGTGAAGCCCCTAATGCAGATGAAGATAGATTAGGTAAGTCTTTTGTTGGTTTAAACGGACAATTACTGGATAGAATGCTTGCTTCTATAGGGTTAGATAGGCAGAGCGTTTATCTAAGTAATATTATTAATTGGCGACCACCTGGAAACAGAGCTTTATCAGCATCTGAAATTGCGGTTTGTCTTCCATTTATTAAACGCCACATTGAATTAATAAAGCCAGAGCTATTGATATATATAGGTGGTGTTTCTGCTAAAGCTTTAATGGAAACATCACATGGTATCACTAGATTACGTGGAAAATGGACTGAATATAAATATCTTGTTGATGGTGTAGATTCGTTAATCCCAGCTATGCCAATTTTTCATCCAGCTTATTTGTTATTGTCTCCAGCACAAAAGAAACTAGTATGGCAAGATTTGCTGTCTATACAAAATTCCCTAGCAAGTACCTAGGGTTCTGACTCTAATTCTTATTTTTAGCTTGGATTCTGTAGTAGTTCATTAAAAAAATACGTATTGCAGCGGACATACTATTATCATCATCTTTGTGGTCGTAAACAGCGGAGCATATTTCATGTACACTACAATTTTCTGTGGCAGATATCTCATTTAGAGCATACCACATACGGTCATCAAGACGTATGCTTGTTCTTCTGCCATGAATTCTAATATTTCTGCTAAGAAGTTTGCTTGAGTTCAGGTTTATTACAGCGGTCATGCCTCGGTGTGACATTTTTTCAGGTATTAGTTTATCGGTGAAGCCTATATTTTCTGGTGTTTTACTCATTTTTGACTCTATCTCCATGCCATGATTGCGTGTTTAGTGGTTAAACTATACAACCTAAAAGGGTTTGATGTCTAGTGAAAAAAGACCATGGTATGCAAAAAATATAGAGTTATTTTTTAGAATTATATTCCTCTGGGGTTAAAAGAGATAAGGACAAGGCATGTATGCTGCATTCCAGAAGATTATCTAATGCCTCATAAATCATACGGTGACGTGCCACACGATTCTTATTTTCAAAGTCATTTGATACTAAAGTAACATGAAAGTGGCTTTCCCCAGTACCATTATCACCAGCATGACCTTGATGTTTATGGCTTTCATTTACAATATCTACATATTCGGCAGAAAAGTTAGTTTCTAGTGATTGTTTTATTTTATTCTGGATACTGCTCATGTTAAACTATTCCTTTACTGGTTAATTACTATTGGGTTTTTATATCATGGGACGGAGACCATCACAATATTTTCTAGATTCCTTGGAAGAAGAAAAAAAACAATCACAAGAAGCACCTAAGGCTTGTGATGTTCCTGGTTGTGAATGTGATGGTGAGTACAAAGCTCCAAAATCAAATAAGTTAAACGAATATTATAATTTTTGTTTGGGACATGTTCAAGATTATAATTCTGAATGGGATTACTTTGATGGGTTGCCACAAAGTGCTGTAGAAACTCAAATATATAATGATATGCTGTGGGATCGTCCTACATGGGAGATGGTGCCTGGACAGTTTGACTTGGAAAGACTACAGCGACGAGTTTATGAGAAGCTTGATTTTGGCGAAGATATTAGTTTTGATACAAGCAGTGAGAAAAAAGAACAGAAAAGAACAGGGTTTTCAATGCCGACACCAGAGCGTGATGCCTTTAGGTTAATGGGGCTTGAGCCTCCTTTGGTATGGGAAGAAATTAAGGCTCGCTACCGTGTTCTAGCAAAAAAATACCACCCTGATATACATGGCGGTAATAATTTGGAGGCTGAAGAGAAAATTAAAGAAATCAATTTGGCTTATTCTGTTCTAAAAATTGCTTATAGTAAGTACCAAAAATTGGAAAAGATATAAAAGGAAGATAAGATTATGATATCGAACAAAGATGGTTTTATTTTACAAGAACCTGATACTACGGTATCAGTTCAACAAGTATTTGGTATTGAAAGTAATATGCAGGTGGCTGCTTTTTCTAAACCTGCTAATGATATGTATGTACCTAAGATTGATAAAGATTATATTTTTGATCCTGAAACAACCTTGTCGATATTGGCAGGCTTTACTCATAATCGGCGAGTAATGATACAAGGCTATCACGGCACAGGAAAATCCACTCATATTGAGCAAGTTGCAGCGCATCTTAATTGGCCATGTATTCGGATTAATTTGGATAGCCATATTAGTCGTACAGAGCTAATAGGCAGAGATGCTATTGTGTTAAAAGACAATAAGCAAGTAACAGAATTTCAACAAGGGCTACTACCATGGGCTTTGCAAAATCCTGTGGCAATTGTTTTTGATGAATATGATGCAGGTCGTCCAGATGTTATGTTTGTTCTACAGAGATTATTAGAAGCTGATGGACGCATGACTTTGTTAGAGCAAAATATGGTCATTACTCCACATAAATCATTTAGAATTTTTGCTACAGCAAACACTGCGGGGCTTGGTGATACAACGGGGCTTTATCATGGCACACAAATTATTAACCAAGGACAAATGGATCGTTGGCATATTATTGCAGCTTTGAATTATTTATCAGAGAAACAAGAAATAGCGGTTCTACTTTCTCGTTGTCCTTCGTTTGCTAAAGATAAAAACAATAAAGATATAGCGGCTTTAATGGTGCGTATGGCTCATTTAACTAGACAAGGTTTTCAATCTGGTGATTTGTCGGTTTTAATGTCACCGCGTACAGTGCTACATTGGGCAGAAAATTATTTAATATTTAATGACTTAAAACACTCATTTCGTATAACTTTTTTAAACAGGGCAGATCCGATGGAGCATTCTATTCTAGCTGAGTATTATCAGCGGTGTTTTGGCGAGGAATTGAGCGTATAATGCAAGCAATTGAAGCCGCAACACGTGCTTTAGCAGAAGATAAAGATATAGAATTACACGATATAGATGTTTTGGACTTGCCTGAAATAATTCTACGTGGCATGGCAGACAGGCAAGCATTTTTACGTCGTTATCATGATGAAAATTTGCATTATAGTTTAGAGCCTACAGACACAGAAGCTAAGCAAGCTTTTTATTTATTAGAACAATTACGTTGTGAATTATTAGGTGCAAAATCAATGCTTGGAGTAGCAAGTAACATTTCAGCCTCAATATATAACGATATTTCTAATAAACCCAATAAAGCTGAAAAGCTGTATCTTTCTATTTGGTCAATGATAATGGGGTTTGATAAGTTTCCTAGTTATAGAGTTAGGAAAATAGCAGTTAAATATATAAAAGAATTAGAAGAGTTTTTGATATCTCAAACAGATTTCGCAAAGATCGTTTTTGCTTTGTTAGACGAATTAGATTTTCAAATAGATATACCTAATTACCAAGATAAAAATAAAACAGATGATGATATACAGACAGATGCAGGTATTGAAGATGTAGATAATAATAAATTACCAGATGGTGAAACGTTAGAAAAAACAATAGAGACAGCAGGTGTTGGGCAGTTGGAGATGAGTGCTGGTGAGATAGAACACTTGCGTAAACATATGTTATCTATGACAGATGATATGGGAGATGCTGTAAATAGTTCAGTAATAGAAGATAGTCAAAATAAAGAAAACATTCCAGATTATGCACGTCAATTTACCGCAGATATTGGTGATGATAGCTATTATATTTATACTACCCAGTTTGATAAAATTGAATATGCTAGGAATTTGTCAACTTATGATGAATTGCAAGAGCTTAGATATAGCATAGATGAGGCTATGGCATTAACTCAAAAAATGATAGGGGCATTTTCAGCAAAGCTACAAAGGCATATTTTGGCACGGCAGAGATACGCTTTTCAACATAGTTATGAAAGCGGAATTCTTGATCATAAACGGCTTAGCCGTATTGTTGTTAATCCCGATAATCCTAATTGTTATCAACATAGGCATGAATCATATTTTAGGGATACAGTTGTTACTTTATTGATTGATAATTCAGGCTCTATGCGAGGAAGGCCAATTATGACAGCGGCGGTTAGTGCAGAAGTTTTGGCTCGTAGCTTGGAGAGATGCGGGATTAGAACTGAAATACTTGGCTTTACCACTCAGAATTGGAAGGGTGGTGAGTCTCAGAAAAAATGGAAACTGTCAGGAGCAGGCAAAAATCCAGGTAGAGTGAATGACTTATTGCATATAATATATAAATCAGCCGATATGCCATGGCGTAAAGCAAAATTATCAATGGGATTAATGTTAAGGGACGGTTTGTTAAAAGAAAACATTGATGGTGAGGCTCTATTGTGGGCTTATGATCGCTTACGTACTATGCCCGAAGAGCGTAGAATTTTGATAGTTATATCAGACGGCGCTCCAATTGATGATGCAACAATATCTGCT
>JAJFGX010000015.1 GCA_021775895.1 Alphaproteobacteria bacterium
GCAGGATATTTATCTTCTAAATCACTTAAATTATCTTTTTGTAATTTATCTAATAACATCTGTCCTAACATTAAAGATGTCTCTTGTTCTTTATCTACAGGCTTTTTGTCAATTTTGAAATATTTGTTTTTTGCCATCTCATTTAGCATTTCATATGCATCTCCTATAACATTGAATATTTTATCGCTTGGTAGAAACTGTGATATATTTTCTATATCTGTTTGAAAAGGTAAGCCCTTACATTGTTTCTCTTTGTTATATATTTGGCAAAAGGTTTCTTTTCGCTGGCTTTCTAACACTACTAATAAATCATTATCATTTGTTGTTTTATGATTTGCTGCGTGAATATCAAAATTATTAAAACCTATAAGAGGTTTATTTGTTGCTAAAGCAATACCCTGCATAGCAGATAAGCCAACACGTATGCCTGTAAAACTTCCAG
Organism: Alphaproteobacteria bacterium; assembly: GCA_021775895.1. GTDB lineage: Bacteria > Pseudomonadota > Alphaproteobacteria > Micavibrionales > CSBR16-224 > JAJFGX01. The sequence goes on from JAJFGX010000015.1 coordinate 443, forward strand.
GGCCAACAGCAACAACTAAAGCATCTATATCTATGAATTCCTTTTTTGCTTCTGATAAGATATCTACAGTGAAAGGAATTAGATTTTGTGCTTGATTACGCAGGTTTTTATCGTTCTTGGTGATAGCTTTGCTACTATCTAGAAACAAAGAAACGGACATGCCACAAGTTGCTGTATCAACAGATAGGAAGTTCATATTTAAATAATTTCACAAACTTGCTCAAAATCAAAACGAGGGCAACGCTCATGTAAGCCTTCAGGGTCTCCATAACCGATATTACACATCATAGTAACGGCTACATTCTTATCTGGAAAGAAAGCTTCTTTAGTTTTCTTAGGTTTGAAGCCAGTCATTGGCCCACAATCTAAACCATAACTACGTGCTGCAAGCATAAAATAGGCAGCTTGTAGAGTGCCATTTAATAGCGCAGACTTGGCAGCAAATTCTGGTTTTCCAACATACCAAGATTTCACATCAGCATGTGGGAAAAGAAACTCCATATGTTCAAAGAAATCAAGGTCATTTGCCATGATTGCGGTTATAGGGGCAGACATAGATTTATCAATGTTGCCTTCCATTAAACAAGGCTTTAGCTTTTCTTTTGCCTCGGGTGACTTTACAAATGTAAGTCTTAAAGGACAACAATTTGCACTAGTGGGAGCAAAACGCATAGAGTTATATATTTTTTGCAATAATTCATCTTCTACTTTTTTATCCTGCCAAGCATTGTAAGTGCGTGCTTCGTGAAATAGTTTATCAATAGTTTTAGTATCTAACATTTTATTCTCCTATTTTTCTTATTATTGTAGCTTTCATATATTATATATATCAATTAGTATATAAAATATACAAGATAACTATAATTTAGGGTAAGAAATGCGTTTCATATTATCATATGTTTTAATTGCTTTTTCTTTGTTTATACAGGTAGTACCTGCATATGCTGAGGATATATACCGTATTTCTGAAGATAAAAGCAAGGCTGTGTTCTTCATTAATCATCACATAGGTGAAGATCAGTACCCCAATTCCAACCTTAAAGTTGAACAGTTTGAAGCACATATCAAAGAGCTAAAAAGTGATGAATATAAGGTGCTATCAGTAATTAATATTGTGGAGTCTTTAAAGGCGGGTGAGAAACTACCTCATCATACTGTAGGAATTACCCTTGATGGTGGCTATAGAAGCACTCTTGAAAATGCGATACCTTTATTATTAAAAGCAAAATTACCATTTACATTGTTTATTGCACCAGAGCGTATAGATAGAGGCTCTGATTATTATATGAATTGGGGGGAAATCAGAAAACTTGCAAAGAATAATTTAGTTTCAATTGGCGCTCTACCTTTTTCTTATAGTCACATCATTGATCTATCTAAAGATGAGCAACAGAAGTCATGGGGACGTAGTCTCGCACGCTTTAAAGAGGAGCTTAAATTGACACCACTAGTTTTCTCTTGGCCTTATGGGGAGTATACTCAAGACACAAAAGATATAATAAAAGAATATCCTTTTATAGCTGGTTTTGCTCAGCATTCAGGCGTTGTTTTTGGTGGTTCGGATATATTTGCTCTGCCACGCTTTTCTATGACCGAAGAATACGGTGATATTGACAGGTTCCGCTTAGCTGCACATAGCTATCCTCTACCAATAACAGATATAAAACCTATGGATATGATATTAGACAAGAAAGATAAAATGATTAGTTTTAGCTTGCCAACACCTCTAAAGAACCAAGAAAGTCTTGCTTGCTTTATTTCAGGTATAGGAAAAGTAGAGCTTCTTCATAGCAAGAAAATAGAAAATTCAATTAAATTAGATTATAGTGTGTTAGATAAACGCATAAGAATGAATTGTACATTGCCTGTTTTATCTGCTGATGAAAGTAATCAGCTTAATAAGCGGTATTGGCGTTGGTATGGTAGATTATTTATTGCGAAAAACAATTTTGATGATGCTAATAGTCGAGACTTTTCTTTATCATCGCCTATTGAATATCGTCAGTAGCTTTAGGTGTACGCAATAGCGTTTTGTGTAGTTCTCCAGCTTCCCTTAAAATAGGATAGGCAATCATAGTTAGATAGCTATTTATACGGCTTAAATCTCGCAATATATCTAAATGAAGACTTGATGTAGCCATCGTTGCAGTAACACCCTTACGTAGACGTTCGATATGGTTTGCTGATGCTTTAGCTTCTTGCTTGCGAATAATAGCTTTTTCTTCTACAAGCCTGCGTGCTATACCTAAGTCACCTGACATAAACAGATTCTGTGCAAGGCTTAGGTTTTCTAAGATATTTGCATGTAGGTTACAAATTTCTGAAAACCCTTCAGTTGAAAACATATATTGATTGCGTATTTTCTTTGCTGCCATTTCCATGAGGCTTTTATCGATTACATCACCTATATGTTCTAAATTAGTGGCAAAAGTAAGAATTTGTAGATAGCGTTTACTTTCTTTATCATCAAGCTCTGCCCCAGACATTTTCGCCATATATTGTTTAATAGATTCGTATAGGTCATCAACGATGTTATCACGTTCTCTTATTTCCTGTACTAATTTCATGTCGTGATTACGCAATGCTTCTAAAGCTTCTCTTATCATTCGTTGTATATAATCACTTACTCTAAGCGTTTCACGGGCAGCACAAGATAAAGCAGATGGTGGAGTTTTTAGAGCTGAAACATCTAAATATCTTGGATTATTGGGACTATCTGTTTCTTCTTTATTTGGAAAAATAAGCCCTGTAAGTTTTGAAATAGGCACAACAAAGGAAATAAAACACATTGCTAATAATACATTAAAGCACATGTGGAAGTTAATGAGCTGGTTTTCAGGTTTATCAGTAAATATGGTTAAATATTCTATTATTACATCTATAAACGGAACTATAGCTATCACAAAAATACTACGCATTATTAAGTTTGCTAGGGGAATTCGTCTGCCTTTGGGCAGGTCATTAGCAGTCATTACTAAAGGAGCAATAGCACCACCTAAGTTAGCTCCCAAGACTAATAAAAACCCCATATGTATTGGAATTGTACCCGTGCTGGCAAAGGAAGCAAAAAGTAAAATCATAGCTAAACTTGAATGGGCCAGCCATGTTAGAATTACAGCAAATATGATGGCTAAGAATGGTTCAGAAGATAAAGATGATACTATGGTTTGCAACACATCAGATGATCTTAAAGGGTCAGACACGGCAACTATAGACTTTAGAGCAAGTAAAATTAGACCAATACCAATAAAAGCTCTACCAACATGTTTATATTGACCATCTTTTAGAGCCTTATTAATAATGTATCCAGAAGTTAAAAGTACAGGTATTAACCAAGATAAATCTAATGATAATACTTGAGCCACTAATGTTGTACCAACATCAGCCCCAAGTATAATGGCTATGCCACTAGATACAGCTATAATGCCTTGCCCTGCAAAAGAAGATATAATTAACACAGCAGCTGTACTGCTTTGCAATATCATTGTTGCACCAATACCAGATAGAAATGCTTTTAGACGGCTATCGGTTGATTTACTAATAAAGCGACGCAAGGCTGCACCAAAAGCACGGTTGAATCCTGAATTCACCATACTAACGCCCCATAGGAGCAGGCACACACTGCCTATAATATGAATAAGTACTTCAGTTCCGCTAATTTTAAAGCTACCTTTCTTATATTATAATAAGAGCAACAGCAAATGCCCTACACTGTAGAGCATTTATTTTTTCTTTAAGCTGTATTTGCTATTAATGTATTTTCGCCCATATTCTACGTTTAGCAGTATAAGCTATTACAGAGAATACTAATAGGAATAATAAAACTTTTAATCCCATTTTTTTTCTTTCTTCCATATTTGGCTCTGAAGCCCATGCTAAGAATTGAGTAATATCACGAGCAGACTGCTCTAAGCTTGCAGACTTCCCATTAGAATAAGTTATTAAACCGCTAGAAAGTGGCGGAGCCATTCCAATTTGATTACCTTTAAAATATTTATTCCAATACATACCATCACGTACAGTTTCACCCGCTGGTGGAGTATCATAACCAGTTAGTAGAGCAAAAATATAGTCCTCACCACCGTGTCTTGCCTTTACCAGCAGAGACAGATCTGGAGGATATGCGCCATTATTACCAAATCTGGCTTGAGCCTCATTTTCAAAAGGAGCTTTGAAACGGTCAGATGGTCGTGCTGGACGTTCAAACATTTCACCTTCATCATTAGGGCCGTCCATTACATTATCTTCAGCTGCAATTGCCTTTATTTCATCAGCAGTAAAGCCAATTTCTGCTAAATTACGATAAGATAATAAATTCATAGAGTGACAACCAGCACACACCTCACGGTAAACCTGGAAACCACGTTGAAGCGATGGTTTATCATATGTGCCAAAAGTTTCTTTATGTGGCCATGATTGTGCCATAGGGTGATGGCTATTATCACTTGAAGCAAAAACGGCTACAGGTGTAAAAACGAATAAAGCAGTAAGAACTATTGCAAAATACTTTTGATATAAATTAATCATGATTATTTACTCCCTTTTGCTTGTATAACAGAATCGTTAATGCTTTTTGGAACGGGTAGTGTTTTTTCATGTTTGCTTAAAAAAGGTACAATAACAATGAAGTGCATAAAGTAATATCCAGTACCAAGACGAGATAGGGTTAACATCAAGCCTTCAGCAGGTTGAGAACCAGCATAACCAAGAACAATCATTGATAATAGTAATAAATATACAGAAATACGATATAAAGGACGATACCTAGCACTGCGTACAGGAGATGTATCAAGCCATGGCAGTACAAATAGAATTAAGATAGAGCCAAACATTGCAATAACGCCCTGCAACTTTGCTGTAAATACCAATGCATTATCAAACATATACCCTGTAAGTGGGATAGTAATATCTGATGTAAATGATTTCAAAATTGCGTAGAAGGGCAAGAAATACCATTCTGGCACAATATGTTCTGGTGTTACCATTGAATCAAATTGTTTAAAGTGATCGGAGTGAGTTAAGGCTAATGGAGCATAAAATACAACAGCCATAAATATGAACATGAAAACACCAAGCCCAAAAGTATCTTTGATAGTGTAATATGGGTGAAATGGCACCGTATCTTTTTCTGTTTTAGGCTCAATTCCTGTAGGGTTTCCAGAGCCAGATATATGCAATGCCCAAACATGTAAGAATATTACAGCAAAAATCACAAAAGGTAGTAAGTAATGTAGAGCATAAAACCTGTTTAATGTTGGGTTACCAACAGCAGGGCCTCCCCATAGCCAAGTTACAATGCTGTCACCAACAAATGGGATTGCAGAAAATAAGTTAGTAATTACATTTACACCCCAACCAGACATTTGACTCCATGGTAGAGCGTAACCCATAAAGGCTGTTGCCATCATTAGAAGGAATATCAATACACCAAAAATCCATAAAAGCTCACGTGGTTTTTTATATGAACCATAATAAAGCCCACGATATATATGAATGTAGACTGCAATAAAGAAGAAAGATGCACCATTCATGTGTAAATAACGCAAAAGCCAACCGTAATTCACATCTCTAGTCATACGTTCAACACTATTAAAAGCCATATCTATGTGCGGAGTATAATTCATAGCAAGGAAAATTCCTGTGGCTATCATTAACATCAGCATAACCATTGCTATTGCACCAAAATTCCAAAGATAATTAAAGTTCTTTGGTGTTGGGTATGCCCCGTATTCTTTTTCCATCATAGTAAATATAGGCAGACGTTCATCGACCCATTTTACAACAGGGTTTTTAAAATCTGATTTTGGTTTTTTAGACGCTGTCATGACGGTATTATGCCTCCTTAAGGCTATTTACTTACTTTGTTTTTATTTAACCGATACGTATTAGTGTATCTGACAAGAAACTATATGGTGGAACAGGAAGGTTCTTAGGTGCAGGCCCTGCACGCAATCGCCCTGATGTATCATAGTGTGAGCCATGACATGGACAGAACCAACCTTCAAAATCACCTTTAGGTTGACCCGATTTATTTCCTTGTGGAATACAGCCTAAATGGGTGCAGATACCAATGACGACTAGCCATTGTTCTTTTTGCACTCTTTCAGTGTCTGTTTGTGGATCACGTAAATCATCTAAATTGATGTCCTTTGCCTCAGCAATTTCTTCAGCTGTGCGATGCTTAATAAAGACAGGTTTACCTTGCCATTTAACAACTTTAGTTTCTCCAACGGCAATGTTAGAAATATCAACTTCTGTTGTGGACATAGCTAAAGTATCTGCGGCTGGATTCATACTGTCAATTAGCGGTACTACAGCACTACCAATACCAACAGCCCCCATTGCTCCCGCAGTTAGGTTTAGAAAATCTCGTCTTGATTTTGGTTCATCTTTTTTGTCTGATGCCATTTCTTTTATTCTTCCTTTTGTTTTTTATCAGGGCATAGTTGATAGATAATCATATAAAATACATTTGTAAAGTCAAAGCCTATTTTTTCTTTTTTATTTAGAAAAAGTTCATTAAACTCAACTAGCACAATTATAGACCATAAATTTTTATAAGAAAGAAAAATAAATAAATTATGCGTATATTAAATGATTTACCTGTTTCTGGAATGCGGCTTGATGCAATTAAAATCTCTGCAATTCTAGCAATGCTTATAGCACATGTTAATGTTATATATTTTGACAATACATTTTTACCGGTTTTATTGCTTAGTAGAGGCTGGTTTTCTTTGTTTTGTTATGCTTTAGCATGCTCTGTTCTGCGTGTTCAAGAGCAAAAGAAAGATTTAACTCCTTATATGACATCGCTCTTAATATTAGCTGTGATAACTCAGCCTTTTTATAATATAGGCTTTGAGTTTGAGAGAGCTAATGCATTATTTACGCTTGCAGCAGGTGCTGCTTTTGCCTTTCATTTTGAAAAAATGAGTACATTATTAAAAGTTATTTTTTATAGCCTCGCTTTAATAGACGCCACGCTCTTTCATAGTGTTTGGGAGTATAGTATTGCAGGAGCTTTGTTGCCAGCAACTATTTTAATGATTCTTAAGAAACAACCATACGCTTTGTTAGGGTTTATGTTTATGCTTCTTTGTTCAAATATGTCACCAATTTTTGATTATGATAGTATATCTATTTGGATAACTGATAGCGTTATAAGTTTTGTGATTGGCATGTTTGGGCTAATATTATTTTTCTTTGTTCCTATAAAGCTATGTCCTGATAAAGAAAAGAGAATATTACCTCGTTACGCCATGCATATATTTTATCCAGTACACTTGTTAATTTTAGGTGTGACGGCACCATTCATAAATGACTATTTCTAGAAACATAATTACAGCACTTTGTTTAGTATCTGCTTTTGTAAGTAGCTTATTTTTCTATGGCACAGCTTCTATATGGTTTGCACCTAGCATGATTATTATAGTTGTTTTGGCTGGAGTATCTTTATGGTGGGCAGAATCATTCCCAAAATCCACCACTATCTATCTTATTTTATGTTGGTGGGGATATTTGGCAATTACTTGTGTAACAGCATCTATTCCATTTAATGCAATTTTGTTTTTTTGTATTTTCTCAATTGTTCCATTACTATTTTTTACGGCGATTATCAGCAAAAAACCAGAAGAACGGTTAAAGTTAAATTGGCATGGTTTACTTATTGCTGTCGCTATTTTAGCTGTTTGGGCAATTGTACAATTTTTTATCTTGCCAGATAAATATGGCCCACGTATTCACCATCCTCTGCATAATCCCAACACTTTAGCGGGAATATTTACTTTGTTTCTTTTGCCCGTTATTGGAGAATTTTTCACAAGTATAAAACCAAAGAAACGTATAGTTTTTCTGCTGTTAGCAATGTTATTCTTTGCTGGAGTACTTGTAACAAATAGCCGTGGAGCAATGTTATCTGGTTTGATAGCATTTATTCTTTTATGCTTATTTATTGCACGGGAAAAAGGCTTTTTTAAAAGCCTTATTATTATAGGTGCATCATTTTTAGCTGTATATTTTCTTACTCATTTAAGTGATTCCGTAGAAAAATTCCATACATTCGAACAGCTTAGCAGTGTTAATGTCCGCATGGAAATTTGGACTAGTACTTGGCAGATGATTAAAGATAACCCGTTATGGGGGACGGGGCTTGGCTCTTTTTATGCTTTTTATCCTGAATATCGTAGCATTTTAGATAGGTCAGCTGGATTTTGGGTTCATAGCGACCCATTGCAGTTCTGGGTGGAGCTTGGTTTCCTTGGGGTGATTATTTTTTATGCTCTACTTATAGCTATTTTATGGCGGAGTATTCTAGCTTTTAAAAACACTAAATATCGTATAGAAATCTTATTGCCGTTCTTTGGTTTGTTTGCTTGTTTACTGCATACTCACATTACTTTTCATCTTTATCAGCCTGCAATATTAATTCCTTTGGCTTTGTTACTTGCTAGATGGTATTGGGCAACCGAGAAGGCGATTGGTGATGGTAATATAAGTTTTAAACTCAATCAGAATACACAAAAAATTATTGCTGTTTTACTTGTGCTTGGTTTTTCTTTTTGGATAGTTAAAGCAGCGACTGGAATTTATTTAGTGAAGAATGCAAGAATGGAGCTAGAATCTGGCAATATAGAGAAATTTGCAAAACAAATTAGTCAGGCAGATAAAGTAAGTCCTAGAAGCTATATTATGCCACAATTATACATGGCTGAATTTCACGCAGCTATGCTGAAGCAAGAAAAATCTATTAATCTTATTGATGAGCTTTTAACTGAGGCTGAAAAACAGAACCCAAAAGAGCTGGCAATTAAACATGCGAGAGCTAAATTATACGCAATGACAGGTAGTGTAGATAAGGCGGAAGAAATATGGAGCAACAATCTTGTTGAGAACCCTCGACATATACTATCACGCATGGAATTGGCAGAATCATTAATTGAGAATAAAAAAACAGAAGAGGCTCTAAATGTTTTGCAAGAGGGCTTGTATTGGCCATATGCCGTGGATACGAGAGAGTATTATCAAAGAACTTTAGAGGTATATGCGATGTTAGGGCAGGTGGAAAAATACCAAGAACTTGAAAGCAAAATAAAGACTTTTCACTTACTTCAAGAGCAATACTTAAACAAACAACGAGAAAAAAAGCATTCACGTATAGGTATAAAACCACTACTTGTGCGTTAGGGTCATAACCCTAGCTTGCTTGCTGTAAACGTTCTAAAGTACGGTCTCTACCGATTAGCAATAATAGATTCTTTAATTCTGGGCCATGCTCTTGACCTGTTAAAGAAAGCCTTATTGGCATGAATAGCTCTTTACCTTTTAATCCTGTTTTTTCTTTAATTGCATTTGTCCATTCAGACCATGTTGTTTCACTCCACGGCGTTGCGGGTAAAAGCTCGGCAGCCGTCTTGCTAAAGTTAACGTCTTGAATAACAGGAGTAACAGGTCCATTTGCAACATGCCACCATTCTTTAACATCAGTAAGCACTGAAATATTTGACCTGACGATTAACCAAAACTCTTCATCAATGTCGTTAAGTCCCATAGCAATTAGGCGTTCTTTAACATCAACAAAAGAGGTTTCATGTAAAATTTTACTATTTAAACGATAAACATCATCAATATTAAATTTTGGCAGGTTTCTTGAAAATTTATTAAAGTCAAAATTATCGATAATATCTTCTATATTATATTGTGCTTCAATAGAATCTGACGTGCCAATTCTGGAAAGCAGACTAGTTAATGCCATTGCTTCAAGCCCTGTATTTTCACGTAAGTCACGTAAGTTTAACGAGCCTAGCCTTTTTGATAGTTTTTCACCTTCTTTACCAGATAGAAGTGTAATATGAACAAAACTAGGAGCTGTAGCACCTAATGCTTCGAACATTTGAATGTGGCAAGCTGTGTTTGCAACATGATCTTCTCCACGGGTAATATGAGTTATTTTATAATCAATGTCATCTACCACAGAACATATATGATAAAGCGGGCTACCATCTTCACGAATTATAACAGGGTCTGAAAGGTCTTTACCTTCGAATCTAACCTGACCACGTACGTCATCTTGCCATTCGATAGTTTTGTGTTCCATTTTAAATCGCCAATGTGGTTTTCTTCCCTCCGCTTCGAAAGCGGCTTTTTGCTCATCTGTTAAACTTAGACTTGCACGATCATAAATTGGTGGAAGACCACGACCAAGTAAAGTTTTACGCTTTAAAGCCAATTCTTCTGGCTTCTCATAACATGGATATATTCTACCTTGTGCTTTTAATTGTTCTATTGCCTCTTGATAGCGTGCGGTTCTTCCTTGCTGGTGTGCGGTATCGTCCCAGTCTAAACCAAGCCATTTTAAGTCTTCAAAAATGGCATCTGTGTATTCTTGTTTTGAACGCTCTTTATCTGTATCGTCAATACGTAGTAAGAATTTTCCGCCATTCTTCCGAGCATAAAGCCAAGTGATTAAAGCAGTTCTTGCATTACCTATATGAATATAGCCTGTAGGGCTTGGGGCGAATCTTGTTAAAACTGTCATTATTATACACGTCATCTTTCTTGTTAAAATTATTCTGCGTGCTATTATAGAGAAAATTATCCAATAATGAAAAGGAAATGTAATGTTGGCAATTATTTCTCCAGCAAAAAAGCTGGATTTTGAGAGTAAAGCAGAAATTATTGATTTCACTAAGCCTTTGTTTAGTGAGCATCGTGGTGAATTGATAGAGCTTGCAAAAGAACTAAGTCCTAATGATTTATCAAAGATGATGAATATATCAGATAAATTAGCTGATTTGAATTATGATAGATATCAAAAATTTCAATCTGATTTTACCTTGGATAATTCCAAGCAAGCAATATATGCTTTTAAAGGCGATACTTATGTAGGGCTTGATGCTGATAGCTTATCTAAAGAAGAAGTGATTTACTCACAAAATCATTTGCGAATTTTATCAGGTCTATATGGTATTTTGCGACCGCTGGATTTAATGCAACCATATCGCCTAGAAATGGGAGTAAAATTCACATCTCCAAGAGGTAATAATTTATATAATTTCTGGGGCAATGTTTTAACCAACGCAATAAATGACGATGTTGCTTTACATGGCAGTAAAATTGTTGTAAATCTCGCTTCTAATGAATATATCAAAGCTATAAATACTGATAAGCTGAACGCAGAATTTATTACACCATCTTTTAAAGAAATAAAAAATGGAGTGCCTAAAACTATCGGTATTTTTGCTAAGAAAGCCAGAGGCATGATGGCAAGATATATCATTCAAAATCAGATTGAGAAAGCTGAAGATTTAAAGAGCTTTGATAGTGCTGGGTATAAATATCAGCCAGAGCTATCAACAGACAATAATTTTATTTTTACAAGAAAGAACTAGGATATATAATGACTTCATCAATAAATGGGCAGGGCGTACAGACACGTACAGTAAAGGAAAAAGATAATGGAATTAGACTTGATAAATGGTTTAAATTATATTTTCCTAATTTAAAATTTGCTCATTTGCAAAAATTATTACGTAGTGGACAAATTCGTGTAAACAGTAAACGAATTAAAGCCAGCTTGCGGATTGAGACAGGGCAACTAATTAGAGTGCCTCCCTTAGATGCTGAGGCAGCTAGTCAAAAGCGAGAAGAGAACTCAATAAATAGCTATAAAATATCTGCATCTGACCGTCACTTACTAGAGAATATTATGATTTATCAAGATGATAATATTATGGCTGTGAATAAACCAGCGGGGCTTGCTGTACAGGGTGGTAGTAAACAAAGAAGACATTTAGATGGAATTGCAGCCTCTATGGCTAAAGAAAACAAGCAAGAAAGACCGCACCTAGTTCATCGCTTAGATAAAGAGACATCTGGAGTTCTATTGCTAGCAAAGCATAGTGATGCTGCTAAAAGAATTGGAAAAATGTTTAAAGAACAGTCACTACAAAAATATTATTGGGCTATATGTATAGGCAAGCCTGAGCATGAAAAGGGTGAAATTACTGCTCCACTGCTTAAAGGTAAGTCAGACTATGGCGAATATATGAAAGTAGATGAAGAAGAAGGTAAATTCTCAAGAACCTATTATCATGTTGTAGAACAGCTTGGAAAAAAGCTTTGTTGGGTAGTTTTTAAACCATTAACAGGGCGCACCCATCAAATAAGAGTGCATGCATCATTGCTTGGTTGTCCAATACTTGGTGACATGAAATATGCAGACCCTGAAGAGCAAGAATGTTTTACAGAGATAATACCAAAAGGCAGTATAGAGCTACACTTACATGCACAACAGCTTATTCTGCCAAACCCTTATCATGATAGTTCTACTGGTAGAAAAACCAATAAAGAGCTTAATATATCAGCTGACCTACCGCCACATATGAGCAAAACATGGAAAGATTTAGGCCTTGATGCAAAAGATATAAATAACGAGAGTTATTTTGATGATTAATATTACTAGAAAAATCTTTAAAGTTATATTTGGAATTTTTATTTTATTTGGGCTTTGTATAGTCGCATTGTTAGTCTTTGTGAACCTTGATAGCACTAAAGAAATGATCGCAAGTAAAAGTAAGAAGATTCTTAATCGTCCAATAGTGATTTCAGGAAGTATCAGACCAAGTATTAACTTTATAAACCCATCTATAGTTTTTAATGATGTAACTTTTGTTGCGGTTAAAGAAGATGATGTGGAAATATCAGCTAAAAAAATTACTTTTGCGATAAAGAATATTAAAGAAGCATTAGGCAGTGATAATTGGATAGAGAAAACAAAACTAAATATTGAGTTAGTCGGATTAAAAATAGGTGACAATAATATAAATTATACTAAAGCATCTGTAACGGGTAAAGGTTCTGATTTGCATATTGAACCACTATCTTTTCATGTTTTTGGCTCTAAATTTATTGGTAAGCTAGATTATATTGACCATTATACAATCAAATTATCAGGTAAATTATCTGATTTTGATTACGGACAGTTTTCTGATGGTTTAGAGGGAAGTTTTGACGCAAATATAGATCTAAACTCTAAAGGGTATAGTCTGGATAAAATTCTAAATAACTTAAATGGCAAAGCCCTTATATCAGCAGGTAAGGGAAAGCTGGGCGGACGAGTGGTTGATTTATGGGCATCTGATTTCTTAACATCTATTCTACCTTTTCCAGGAAAAAAGAAACATACGGATTTAACTTGTGCTGTTGGATTATTTGATATTGTGAATGGTCAGGCGGAAAGTAAAATATTAATTGATACAGATAATGTATTGATAGAGGGAAAAGGTAATATTAATCTTGTGCAAGGAGAGTTGGATTTAAAGTTTAAGCCAGAACCGAAGCAGGTTAGCTTGGTAAATATGGCAGTACCATTAAATGTAAAGGGTAACTGGGCAAATCCATCTATAATACCAGCGGCTGGGGGGCTTGTGAAAAAGCTTGGCACTATAGCTTTAAATGCGGTTAATCCAGCTACAATGGCTCTGCCATTGTTGAAGCTTGAAAAAGATCAAGATAACCCGTGTATTAAAATGTTAACAAAGAAAACATGGTGATAGTAATTCATGAAACGTTTTTATAAAGATGTGTCTATACGTCAAGATGATAGTAAATATTTAATATTATTAGATAATATGGCTGTTAAAACACCACAGCATAACATGATGTTTGTACCAACTAATAAATTAGCTGAAGCGATTGCGACAGAATGGCAGGCACAAAAAGAAACTCTAGATATAGATTCAATGCCGTTAACTAGTCTTCTATACACATATTACGATAAAATTATACCGCAGAAAGAGCAGATAGTTGATGCTTTAGTGCCTTATTTAGAAACTGAGATGGTTTGTTATCCATCACCAGAACCATTAGAGCTTAAATTAGAACAAGAGAAAATATGGAATCCTATAGCCAGCTGGTTTAGCTCTAAGACAAATATAAAGCTAAATGTCACATTAGATATTCTTAATGTTGCACAAGATAATAATGATATGGAGCAATTAAAAACAATATTAATGAAAATGCCAGAATTGCGTTTAACTGCCATGCAAGCAGCTGTTGATATTTTAGGCTCGGTGGTTTTAGCTTATGCGATGGCTTTGGGGCAGATTGATACTAACACAGCATTTGAAGCCAGCTTTATTGAAGAGCTTTTCCAAAGTAAAGCTTGGGGATTAGACCCTGATACAGAAAAAAAGCACAATAGTATCAAACAAGATTTGCAGTACATCTACAATTTTGTTGAGTTAATTCCCTGAATATTTCCTAATGCTTCAACGACATGTTTGGGTACGAATGGTGATACATCACCGCCTAATTCTGCTACTTGTTTGATAAATCTTGAAGCTATAGATTGATACTCAGCGTTGGCAGCTAAGAATATAGTTTCTATATCATAATCAGAAAGTTTAGCATTTAAAGCAGACATTTGTGCCTCATATTCAAAATCTGAATATTGCCTAACACCACGAACGACCATTTGAGCCTTGTGTTTTTGCATGAGATCAATAAGTAAGGTATCAAAACCCTCAACAATGATTTCGCAATCTTTTGGAAAGTCACCTTGTTCAAGAGCGGTATTTAAAAGCTTAATGCGCTCATCTACGCTGAATAATGCAGATTTACCTGAATGTGCTGCAACCCCAACAATAATTCTATCTGCGAGCTTTGCTGCTCTACGAATAATATCTAAATGCCCAAAAGTTATTGGGTCAAAACTACCTGGATAAATACCTATTCGCATTTATTCGACGCTTTCTTCTGT
>JAJFGX010000016.1 GCA_021775895.1 Alphaproteobacteria bacterium
TGCCACATGCTAAGAAAAGACAATAAAAGAAAAAATCTGCCAAATAAATGAAGAAAAAAAGAAGAAATGGCAGAGGATGGTAAGAAACCAATAACAAAATATAATTTTAAGATTTAATAAAGTTTAAAATGAAGAGAGAGAAGAGGCAAGAAAATGGCAAAAAAAACTAATAAAAAGAATGAAGACTTGAAAAAAGGCTTATTGCAAAAAAAGATTTCAGAATTAACAAAGCAGGATATAGCTTCTCTACAGGTTAATTTGGGAACATCACCACGCCCATATCCAATGTTTGGAACTGTGGTTATTGAGGAAGATGGTCATCAGTCTCAAGAGCAACGCCTTAGTAGCGTAAAAGATTCTAAACACCCAATGAAGATTTATTCTGAACGCCCATATAACGAAGTGGTTGGTATGATGTATCGTGATATGCCAACACCTAGCATGTTATCTATGCAGAAAAGTATTATGGAGATGTTAGAGCCAGATAGTAATAATCGTATCTGCCTTGTTTTGGGTGATCCAGGTGCTGGTAAATCTTTTGCCGCTGGTGCTGTTGGCCGTGTGCAGTCAGAAAGAGGAGCAGATATCTTTGATTGCGGTGGTAAAAACATGAATGATGTTTTGTTTGAGATGGTACTTGATTTTGGAACTAGTGATGCTTTGCCTGTTGCTATTGATAAAAGAATACAAGCTCATGCTTTGCAAGATTTGTCTTATGCGATGTTGAAGAATAATTTGCCATCTAAATATATAGAAGAAACAGAAGACAAGCGTTTACTTATTGATTGGGAAGGCTTAAAAACTGCAGGCACTAAAGATGTTGAAAAAACTTATGAGACTTTATCTAAGGTTAGCAATATTGAAGGTTTAAGTACTGCTGGCGGCAATTCTTTAGGTATGAATACACAATATGGTCGTGCTATTACCAAGTTCATTAATGGAGAGCTTGATGTATGGGATGAATATAATAAGTCTAAAGAAGGCACGGATAATGCTCTTCAGACATTCTTACAGTTTGCTAATAATGAAATTGATGAATGTACTGTAACTAATACTTTGAAAAATAAAGATGACACCAGTGGGCCAAGTGAATTTACGTTTAAGCGTGAAGATGTAAAACTTGGTTGGGGTATAATTATGACAGGTAACAATACAGATGATGGAACTACAACACGTTCTTTGAATAAATCTGTATATTCTCGTCTGCGAGTTAAAGAAGTTGCAAAACCTGAGTTGAGAGATTGGCAGCACTTTATTTGTAGGATTTTGACAGGTGTACCAATTTCTACATTGCATACTACTTTTCGTAAGTTTGCAGATGAAAAACCTGATGAATTTGGAGAAATGTTACTTCACTGGCGTAAAACTGGTCTTAGTGACGATGAGAAAAATAATATTCCTCAACATGAAGTTTCTTTCATTAAAAACTGGCAGAAAGTTTTAGGTGCAACTGAAAAAATGGCTGAGTACTACAAAGGTTGGGCAGAGCTTACTGATTATGAGCTTGCTCCAATGAAAGATGGTAATTTAGTAGAAGAAATTGATGAGGAATACCAGAAAAAAGTTAGTATTGATTTCCGTAAGGTTATTCAGCATATACAATATGCTCTACCAATTCGTTCTAAAATGAGTACTGATATGAATATGGTTGATATTGATATGGATCCTTCATCTTGGGAATCTGAACCTGCTGAAGCCATTGAGGTCGACGATGAAAGTTTAGAGCGTAATTTTGGTACTAGATGGACTGATTATATGGCGGATCAAGCTTATGAAACATCAGGAGCAGTAGCTAAGCCAGTTTTATATGGTCACCTTAAAAGTTTGATGAAAGAATGTGGCTTGAAGGACATGCACTTACAAGAAGGTGCGCATAGTAGTATGAAGTCAGTTGAATCATCACTTAATATAAGCTTGTTTGATACAACAGACTTGTCAGAGGAAGTATTGCTAGCTCAAGAAATGTTCTGTAACTATTTGCGTGAAAAAGATGCAAATATCACAAGTGACAATGATAGCATTATTACTGTTGCTCAAATGACAGATGTTTTAGCTCAATTGGAAGAACAAGAGGAAGATGAAAACAATTCTTCTTTCGTTATTCCTAACTCTGATCTTGCAACATTAGATGAAAAGCCATTTATGCAAGCAGAAATGTTAGATATGGCTAATGATAAAACCTGTGATGATAATCAAGACTTTGATATTAATACTTTGGTTGATCATGATGCATTTATGATGACATTGGCTTTTCCAAAAGCAGGGAAACAAAATCTTCAAGCTATATGGGATCAGAATAATAATATTGCAGTCATGAGCGTAAGAGTTGATTCTTTCAAAAAGCGTGCAGAATTGGAAGATGAGATAGAAGAATTAGAAGGCTCACCTGAAAAATCTGATGAAGTAATTGAAAAGCAAAAAGAGCTTTTGGCATTGCTGAAAGAAGAAAAACTGCAGATTAAGAGTATGGGCGGTGACGTTGATGATGTAGAAGAGGATATTTCCAATCTTAAAGGAGTTCTTGAATCACAAGGCGTAGCATTAGAAGATGACGTTTCTCAGGTTCCTTTGGGTGAAAGTATACTTGAGCCAGATGAAGCTGTTAAAATTGCCGAAAATAATTCAGATACTGGCATTGGTGCAACATCGATTGTTGTTAAAGCAGCGAATGAAAATGGAGAGATGGAAGCAACTTCTATACACATCATAGTTAATAACAATAGTGAAAAAATGCTGATTGTTGGTGGTGAAGTATCAGATAAATTATCATCACTATTTCGTGAGGTTAGTGTTGTGCATGTAGACAGTGGTGCTGATAATGCTAAAGCATTGTTGAGTGAAGCTCTTGGCGATATCCTTAGGGGTGTTCCAGAAGATACTAAAGAGTATGTGAAAGAAGCCATGACTTATCGTAATGATCCAGTAGGCGTGCCAGATCACGAAATTGATGTGCATAAGCAGACGGTATCATTGGATGAAGTGCTTCTAAGCTATGAGCCATATCTTGCAAAATACATTGTGCCAAATAAGTCTTCATCACATAAACCTTAAACTTTTTTGAAGGTAGGTAGTTTGTCAGGTAAAATAACTGAAAATAAAGATAACTCTAAAGGGGGTTCTGTTAATACGAAATCCCCATTAGGTTATTCTGAATCTAAGATGCAAGAAATTGCTCGCATAGCTGCACGGAAAAAAGCTATGGAAGGAGCGTTTGAAGTAATGCCACATGGCAGTAAAATTTATTTTATTGCTAAAGGTTGGGAAAGCTCTATGATAGAAGGTGACCCAAAGGTAAAATGCGTAATGACCCTAAAAGATTTTAGAGACGCATTTTGTAGTGTGGATATAAAAACTATTTTCATTCCACAAAGTTTTTCTAAATCTAACCCTGAGGGAAGTATTGTGACTATGTCACAGATACAAAAAGTTTGTAGTCAACACGCAAACAACAAGGTTATTTATATGGAAGTGGACAAAGAAAATAATGACGGACAACAATAAAAATTCTCTAAAGACAGCATTTGTAGCAACTCTTTGTAAGCATAGTAATACTGACAGTTATCAAAAAGATGCCTTTAAAAAAGCGGATATTAAAGGTCTATATAAAAAGCTCAAAGACGCTGGAGAGGTTATATCAAAAGCTGATTTTCTTGATGTAGATGAAAATGGTGAAAATTTCCTTGCCTCAGAAAAAGCATGGGATAATTTTCATTATATTGTCGATATTGTTCGTGAAAATGGAGACGAATTTACGGCAGACGATTTCTTGAAATTGGAAGATAATAGTTTCTACAAACGTCCTTTAATAGAAAGTATGAAGTCGCATCAAAAAATGGATAAGGTCTTTAATGCTCATGTATGGAAAGGTCGTTTCGAGGAAATGGAAAACCTTTGGTATCATATCCCACCAGCAAAACGCAAGGAAATGACAGGTGATGATAGTGATGCTGTGCCATTGGATTTAAAACGTGAAGTAATGGGCTTGGATACAGATACGGTATTGCGTGAAGATGAGCTAAAAAATATAGGTATTGATTATAGAATGATATCTAGTATGTTTGATAAAAGTGGTGCTTTTGACGCATTTTTGCAAAAATTAACTGACAATAAAATGAAATTACAAATAGAAGATATTCTGTTTGTTGGCAGTGAAGGCGACACTATATTTCATAATGCTGCGGCATGGAGTTCCTATGAAAAAGTTGTGGATATTTTGCAGCAGAATGGCGAGAAAATAGGAATTGAAGAATTAACATTTAAGCGTGGACGTAAACCATCTATTCTGGAGCGAGCAGCTCAGCATGGTATGCTAAATAAAGTATTTGAACCACGTTTTTGGAATGGCCGACCTAATGAAATGATGCAAGTTTGGGATACATTATTACCAGCCCAAAAAACGCTTAAATATAAAAAGTTTGATGAGATTGTAACTGAGGTTGAAAATATGAGTTACTCTAGTTTGGTGTCTTTGCATGCAGAGAATGTAACTAAAGAAGCTTTATTATCGCCTATAATTTCCAATGATAATAATGATGGTGAGAAATCTAATGTAACGCCTCTTGGTTTGAGTGATACATGGAAGCACATGGACGTTCTTATGGAAGGACTAGAAAAAAGAGATGAAGTCATAGATGTTGAGACTTTGCGAATGAAGTCAGGGATTTTAGAAAGTTCAATACTTATGATTGCCGCCGATAGCGGTTGTTTTGATAAAGTTTTGAACATTGTACGTAATGATAGTGATAGTCTACAGGTTCAGGATTTTCTAGATAAAAACAAGAATAATACTTCATTACTTAAGATACTTATTGATAAAAAAGAACTTAATAAGGTATTCTCTCCCGAAGTTTGGGTTGGCAGAAGCAAGGAAATGAAAATATTATGGAGCAATGTGCCAGAGAAAGACAAAAGGCAAGTAGACTTTGAAAAAGTATCCAGAGCAGTAAATCAAGCTGGTATTCGTCAAATGCATGCTAACAGAAAAAAACGTGGTGGCTTTAAAAAGTAATTTACGTAGATAGCACTTCATCTATCTTTATAAATACTTCTTTAAGTGTGGTTGAGTCTGGTAGCAGAGTTATTCTAAAGTGATTGTTGTTACCAGCATTAAAGCTAGAACCAGGGGCTATTAATACATGCTTTTCTTCTAGTAAATTTAGAGCAAAGCTATAATCATCAAAATTTGGTATTTTATTACTATCGACTTCAACAAAGGCATACATTGCTCCCATTGGTGCAGTTAGCTTTAAGAAATCACTTTTTTCTACCGCATCTATAACAGCTTTGCGAGATTCGTATAATCTACCACCAGAAGAGACTAAATCTTTAATACTTTGTGTGCCACCAAGTGCAGTTTGAACACTCCATTGCCCTGCAACGTTAGCACAAAGGCGTAGAGATGCCAAAAGTTCTAATGCTTCAAGATATTTTGTTGCGTGGTCAATATCGCCAGTAAATACTGCCCAGCCTATGCGGTAGCCACAGGCTCTATAAACTTTGGATAGCCCACTCATCGTACAGCATAGAGTTGATTTCACAAGTGTTGCCATTGGAATAAATTCTACATTATCAAATAGAACTTGGTCATATATTTCATCACTAAAAATAATTAGATTGTGCTTTTCAGCAAGGTCAACGATTGCTTGTAGTATCTCTAAGCTATAGACAGCACCTGTTGGATTATTAGGGTTAATCACGACAATTGCACGAGTGCGATTGGTTATCATAGATTCCATAGCTTCAATATCGGGCTGAAATCCGTTTTCTTTTGGACATGGATAGTGCATGGCTTTGCCACCATTTAAGGTAACAGATGCTGTCCATAGTGGGTAATCTGGGCTAGGTATTAAGACTTCATCGCCATTATCAAGTATTGCTCTTAGACACAAATCAATTAATTCACTAACGCCATTTCCGATAAATACGTGTTCAGCACTTACGCCTTTAATGCCACGGTTTTGTTGTTGCATTACAACTGCTTCACGGGCTGGAAATATTCCCAATTGATGACAGTAAGCCTCACTCTGTGCAAGGTTTTCTATCATTGCAAGACGCATAGTCTCTGGAGTGCGAAAGCCAAATAACCCGGGATTACCAATATTCAGATGAGTGATTTCATAGCCTTGGCGTTCTAATTCATAAGCTCTGTTAGCGAGTTTTCCTCGGATTTCATATCGAACATCATTTAAGCTATTGCTTGGTTTATAATTCACGTTAGACCTCGTATTTACTTGTTGGAAAGCCATGGCATCATATTACGCAGTTTTTTACCAATTGCCTCCATTGGGTGTTCAGACCATTCTTTTCGTGCTTTTTTAATAATAGGGCGACCAGCCTGATAATCATCAACAAAATCTTTAGTGAATGTTCCATTTTGAATATTATTTAGAACTTCTTTCATTCTTGCTTTTGTATCAGCATTAATGATTCTAGAGCCACTTACGTAGTCACCAAATTCTGCTGTATTTGAAATAGTATCCCGCATAGAGGTCAGTCCATTATGATAAAATAAATCAACAACTAATTTTACTTCATGCACAGTTTCAAAATAAGCCATTTCTTCAGGGTAGCCAGCTTCTACTAAGGTTTCAAATCCGCACCGCATTAAGTTTGTTAAGCCACCACATAGTACGGATTGTTCACCAAATAAATCAGTTTCACATTCATTTTTAAAACTGGTTTCAAGAATGGCACTGCGACCGCCACCTATGGCAGCAGCATAGGATATTCCAAGCTCTAAAGCTGTACCTGTAGCATTCTGCTCAACGGCTAAAAGACAAGGTATTCCAGCATTGCGTTGATATTCAGTTCGCACTTGATGTCCAGGGCCTTTGGGCGCAACCATGATTATATCCAAGTCTTGGCGTGGTTCAATCAAGTTAAAATGTATGCTTAAACCGTGAGCAAATAATAAGGCAGAGCCTTCTTTCATGTTATCTTTGAGGTAATTGATATAAATTTCTGCATGCACTTCATCTGGGGTTAACATCATGATAACATCAGCCCAAACAGCAGTTTCTTCCAGTGTTTTTACGGCTAAACCATCAGCAGATACAATTGCTCGGTTAGGAGATTCCTCACGTAGAGCAACTACAAGCTCAGTAACACCGCTATCTTGTAGGTTTAGCGCATGTGCTTTCCCTTGTGAGCCATAACCAATAATAGCCACTTTTTTGTTCTGAATAATGCTTAAATCTGCGTCTTTATCGTAGTATGTTTTCATCATGACATTCCATTTTTAAATATTATACAATAAAAAAACACAATAAAAAAGCCGCACTTTAAATCTAAGGGCGACTTTATACTTTAAAAAAAATACGAAGTATTACTTCATTTTTCCTTCTTTATAT
This sequence comes from Alphaproteobacteria bacterium, assembly GCA_021775895.1. Classification (GTDB taxonomy): domain Bacteria; phylum Pseudomonadota; class Alphaproteobacteria; order Micavibrionales; family CSBR16-224; genus JAJFGX01. The sequence continues at coordinate 7,350 of JAJFGX010000016.1, forward strand.
TCTACATGCTTACGCACAGCAGGGTCATATTTTTTAAGAACCAATTTTTCTGGAGTCTCACGTGTATGTTTTTCCGTGTAATAACAATGTCCTGTTCCCGCAGAGCTTACTAGTCTTACAGTTTGACGTGGGCCTTTTTTTGCCATGGTCTTTATCCTTTTTGCTTATCTTTAAATTAATTGATACGAATCAATATATGTTAGTCTGACATCATATATATAGTGCATATAAAGTCAACAGTTAAAAAGACTTGCAAGTTATGATTATATCTGTCATATAAACAGGGAGTATTTTAGTGCCCTTTATATATAAAGTGAAAAATAGATAAATATGCTTAAACTAAATAAATTAACAGATTATGCTGTCGTGGTTTTATCGTATTTGTGGCAACATGCCCCAATGCAAAAAACCGCTAGTGATTTGGCATTTGAGACTGGATTACCAGAGCCTACATTGGTTAAGTTGTTAAAACAATTGGCAAGTAAAGATTTAGTGCAGTCTCGTAGAGGGGCTGGGGGTGGCTATTTTGTTGATAAAAATATCGGTGATAACTTATCTATTTGGCGTATTATTGAGGTTGTGGAAGGGCCTGTTGCCTTAACTGCATGCGTGGTTGTTGAAGATGAAGTTAAAGATTGTTGTATAGCTGGAACATGTCCGCTACAAAATAGATGGAAAAAAGTTAATAATGCATTGTTTAACTTGCTTGATAATATTATGTTGTCTGATATGCAAGAATGTGATTTAGAAAAGAAAATGTTACAATATGGCTGATAAAAAAACAGTAAAACAAGTTGCTGATTTAGCTGGTAGTTATGATGCTGGCTTTGTTAGTGATATTGAAATGGAGTTAGCACCAAAAGGACTTAATGAAGATATTATTCGTTTAATTTCTTCGAAAAAAAATGATCCTGACTGGTTGCTTGAATGGAGGTTGAAAGCCTTTAAGCATTGGCAAACTATGAAAGAGCCTGAATGGGCTAAGTTTGATATGCCAAAAATTGATTATCAAGATATTTATTACTATGCAGCCCCTAAAAACGCTCAAGCACCTAAGTCTTTAGACGAGGTTGATCCTCAAATTTTAGAAGTCTATAAAAAGCTTGGTATTCCATTAAAAGAGCAAGAAATGCTAGCAGGAGTTGCGGTTGATGCTGTATTTGATAGTGTTTCTGTGGTGACTACTTTTCGTGAGAAGTTAAAAGAAGTTGGAGTAATTTTCTGCTCTATTTCAGAGGCTATGAATGATTACCCTGAATTAGTTAGAAAATATTTAGGCTCAGTTGTGCCGATGACAGATAATAAACATGCATGTTTGAATGCTGCAGTATTTACAGATGGAACATTTGTTTATATTCCAGAGGGCGTGCGTTGTCCGATGGAATTATCAACATATTTTCGTATTAATGAGGCGAAAACAGGACAGTTTGAGCGTACATTAATTATCGCAGAAAAAGGCTCATATGTCAGCTATCTTGAAGGTTGCACAGCACCGATGCGTGATGAAAATCAACTTCATGCGGCTGTTGTGGAGCTTATCGCAATGGAAGATGCAGAAATTAAGTATTCAACTGTACAAAATTGGTATCCTGGAGATGAAAATGGCAAGGGTGGAATTTATAACTTTGTAACTAAACGAGGAATTTGCAAAGGCGACAGAGCTAAGATTTCTTGGACGCAAGTTGAAACAGGCTCTGCGATTACATGGAAGTATCCATCTTGTATATTAAAAGGTGATAACAGTGTTGGTGAATTTTATTCAGTTGCTATAACTAATAATTATCAGCAGGCAGATACAGGAACTAAAATGATTCATTTGGGTCGCAATACGACCTCAAAAATTATTTCTAAGGGTATTTCTGCGGGGCATTCAAACAGCACTTATCGTGGGCTTGTGCGTGTTTCTCAAAAAGCAAAAAATGCACGCAATTATACACAATGTGATAGCTTGCTTATTGGAGAGGATTGTGGAGCGCATACAATTCCTTACATTGAAAATAGAAATATGACGGCAAAAGTAGAGCATGAAGCGACAACCTCTAAAATTGGCGAAGATCAGTTATTTTACTGTCGTCAGCGTGGTATTAATGAGGAAGAAGCGGTTGCTTTAATCGTTAATGGATTTTGTCGAGAGGTAATGCAACACTTGCCGATGGAATTTGCAGTTGAAGCACAAAAATTAATAGGAATTAGCCTTGAGGGCTCAGTTGGGTAGAAAAAAAGAAAGTAATTATAAAATGATAAAAATTAAAGATTTACACGCATCAATTGATGGTAAAGAGGTTCTAAAGGGCTTGAGCCTTGAAATACCCAAGGGTGAGGTACATGCGATTATGGGGCCTAATGGCTCTGGTAAGTCGACATTATCCTATGTTTTGTCTGGAAAAGAGGGCTATGAAATAACTTCAGGCAGTATTTCTTTTGATGGTCATGATGTTACAAATATGATGCCAGAAGAGAGAGCCGCTCTTGGTATGTTCCTTGCCTTTCAGTACCCTGTTGAAATACCTGGAGTTACAACAATCAATTTTTTAAGAACTGCTATTAATTCTTTACGTAAAGCTCGTGGAGAAGAAGAAATGGACGCTATATCTTTTCTTAAGTTACAAAAAGCTAGAACTGCAGAGCTTGGCGTTACTATGGACATGTTGAAACGTGGCTTAAATGTTGGTTTTTCTGGTGGTGAAAAAAAGCGTAATGAAGTTCTTCAATTAGTAATGTTAGAGCCTAGATTTGCGGTTTTAGATGAAACAGATAGTGGTCTAGATATTGACGCATTAAAAGTTGTGTCTAAAGGAATTAATTCCCTGCGTAGTGCAGAGCGTAGCTTTTTGGTGATAACTCATTATCAGCGTTTATTAGACTATATAAAGCCTGATGTTGTACATGTGCTTGCAGATGGTGTAATTCAAAAAACTGGTGGAGCAGAGTTAGCATTAGAGCTTGAAAAACATGGTTATGCAGAATTTGAAAAGAACCAATCAAATGGAGCAGTGGCATAGATGATGGTGGCAGAAGCTCAAATAAATAATAATACAATTAACTTGCTTGAAGGTTGGGAAGAGGGACTAGATAAAGCCCCAGAATGGGTGCAGTCTTTCCGCAAAAAGGCCGCTGATGACGTTATGAAGACGGGATTACCAACTCCAGCATGGGAGGATTGGAAATATACAAATTTGCGTAATTTAGAGTCCGTGACACTTTGTGAAGCCTCATCTTTGCACGTTGTGCCGAATATATCTTCACCATTTATAGATTTAAAACCAATTATAGTGCAGCTATTTAATGGTAGTTTTGTTGGTGAAATGCCTGATTTACCAGATGGTTTGATGATTGCTCCTATAAATGAAGTTTGGACTAATGACTGGTTCAAGGGTTTTGTGTCTAGTTTGTCTATTGATACTCCGATGGAGGCATTAAATTCTGCTTTTTTAAATGACGGCATTGTCATTAAAGTATCCGAAAATACAAAAATAGCTGAGCCATTATTATTGCTTTCAACCTACGAAAACAGCAAAGATATGCTAAGCGTAATGCCTAGAATTGTAATTATTTTAGAAAATAATGCAGAGCTTAATATTGTTGAACATCAATCAGGTATTGGCAGTTATGTTTGTAATCAGGCAACTAGCATAAATTTAGGTGAAAAATCTAAGTTAGGGCATTATATCTTACAGGATAATGACAGAACGCAAGGCTATTTATTCAATACAACTAAATTGAATTGTTATGATGATGCTGTTTATGACGGCTTTTCGCTTAATCATGGAGCAAAGCTATCACGACATGAAATATTTGCTGATTTACTTGGTGAACGCATTGAGTGTATAATAAATGGTGCTTACAATCTGATTAGTACGCAACATCATGATACCACAATCAAAACTGGGCATTTCTCGCCCAATTCTATATCGAAACAAATTTATAAAGGAGTAATTAATCATGAGGCTAGTGCAGTTTTCCAGGGGAGAATATGTGTACATAATGATGCACAAGGGACAGATGGACACCAACTTAATCGCACGTTACTACTCTCCGAAAAAGCAGAGTTTAACGCAAAGCCCGAACTTAAAATCTACGCCGACGACGTAAAATGCTCACATGGTGTAACATCGGGTGATTTAAATGATGAAGAGTTGTTTTACCTGCGTAGTAGGGGCATTCCAGAAATAGAAGCAAAGCAGATACTAACTAAAGCCTTTGTTGCTGAGGTAATTGAAGGTATTAAGGATTCTGTTGTTAGGGATATATTTCTTAGTATCTCAATTGAGGAAGGTACGAAATGATGCCAAATCGGATTGTTAATAATGCAGAATTCACCATAGAAAATATAAGAAGAGACTTTCCTATATTACTGCAAGAAATTAATGGTTATCCATTTACGTATCTTGATAGTGCGGCTAGCTCGCAGAAACCGCTTTGTGTTATTGAAAAAATGTCAGATGCAATGCAGAATTATTACTCTAATATTCATCGGGGGCTTTATCAATTCAGCCAAAAAATGACAACTGAATACGAACAAGCAAGAATGAAAGTAGCCCCATTTTTAGGTGCAGGGGTAGCCGATGAAATTATATTTACCAGAAATGCAACGGAATCTATAAATTTAGTTGCCGCCACATGGGGACGTGCAAATATTAATGAGGGCGATGAAATTCTGTTAACAGAGTTAGAGCATCACTCAAATATTGTACCGTGGCATATGCTGGCAAAGGAAACTGGGGCTGTGCTGAAATATGTTCCTTTGTTAGCAGGGGTGGAAAATGGCCTAGATATAGAAGCATTTTCAAATTTAATAACAAGTAAAACTAAGCTTGTGTGTATGTCTCATATGTCTAATGTCACAGGTGAAATTCTACCAGTGAAAGAAATTACCAAGCAAGCTCATGCAGTTGGGGCAAAGATATTAGTTGATGGCAGTCAAGCAGCCGTGCATTTAGATGTTAATGTTAGCGATATTGATTGTGATTTTTATGTGATTACAGGGCATAAGCTTTATGCTCCAACTGGTATTGGTGCTTTGTATGGTAAAAAAGAATTATTGGATAATATGCCTCCATATCAGGGAGGTGGCGAAATGATTGAGACTGTTAGTATTCATGAAATTACCTATAAAGAAGCTCCTGCAAAGTTTGAGGCTGGAACTCCAGCATTTATAGAGGCAATAGGACTAGGCACAGCACTAGATTATATTCAAGGTCTTGATAATAATATTATTCGGGAACATGAGAACTCCTTGACAGAGCAAGCCTTTGAAGAGTTACAAAAATTAGATGGAGTGCAAGTTTTTGGGCGTGATGTGGCAGAGAAAAGTAGTATAGTTTCTTTTACAATAGACGGTGTACACCCCCATGATGCAGCCACAGTTCTTGACCAAATGGGTATAGCGGTGAGGGCTGGACAACACTGTGCAGCACCATTTATGGACGCTAGAGGTGTGCCGTCTACCCTAAGGGCATCTTTTGCCATGTATAATACTGAGCAAGACTTAGAGAGTTTAATCCTAGGTTTAAAAAAAGTCCAAAAACTCTTTTCTTGATATTTAGTTGACATAGGTTTCAAAAGTAGATAGACTAATTTAATATTCAATAATATATTTAAGTATTAACTAAAATATCGGAGATTAATATGGCTAATAAAAGAAAAGATAGGGATAGTGGAGATGGAGCTTTTTATGCTACGGTATCCGCACCATTTATTTTTATAGCAGTGTTTTCAGCTGCATTTCTATTGGATGGCTTTTTTGAGAATAAAAAAAACCCTCCATATGAGGAAGTTCAAGTTACTTGCCCTTATGAAAACAACACAACCCTTACTCAGCATTTTAATCATGTGAAAGTTATATCAGACAGCAATAATAGGAATATAATTCTAAGCTATCAAGGTAGAGACAAGCCTTATGCTCGCCATCAAGTAGCATCATCATGTGATATTAAGAAGCTGAGACCTATAAAATATCCAAATAGAGGTTGGAATTTAAGACAATCTATGCGTAGTCCTATCGAATAGCATCTTCAATATCTGTGGGGACATATAGATGCTACAGAACTTATTTTCTTGATATTCAATTGACATATTCTTAAATCTGTGTTATGGTTTACTTAGTTCTTAATAAATTATTAACTAAATGATTCGTTGGAATCAGATGTAAACAGATAACAAGATAATAGAGGATAGAAAAATGGCATATATACAATCATATTTAGAAATACCTAAAGATCCAAATGAAGTGCCACCAGGGCGACTTTTGAATGAAATAGTAGATGCTGGCTTTTATACAAGTCAAATCAGCATGGTAAGGAAAATAGACGAAAATAAAACACTCATTAATTTAACTGCTAAAGATGCTTTTGCAACGGTGAATTTGCCTAAGAAAGATGTTGATATAATTCTTAAAAAATTAGAAGGAAACCATTCATCAGCAGACTTATTAGACGCTACAAATGCTGAAAAAGCGGGGCAACAAGTTAAGACAGTCGAGCTTACTTGCACAAGTGGTGAAGTTGTACAGTTTAAACCTTGGCAAAACAGAAGATAAGATAACAAAGGAGAGAAGAAAATGGCTGATAACAAACAAAATGATGATGAAATGGACGTAGTAGAATCATTTGGAAGAGTGGCGGAGGCTTTAGGGCTAATTCCTAAACGTGATAAAAAACGAGTTCTAGTGCCATCTGATAGAAAACCACCGCAGAATCCTAAAAACAGATAAATATAAATCAGAGTTTCATTCATGGCTATGTGATGTCAATTATGATACCATGAATTTAAGTTGATATTGTTTTTATAAATTGTGATTTATGTGCTTCTTATGAGTCCTAAGAAATTTTTTAAGTTTTTATATGGCTATAGAAAAAAGCTATTTATTTCAGTGTTATCGTTGACATCTACTTGTATAGGTGTGTTCTTATTTTGGCTTGGAACAGCTGCTATGGGGTCAGGTTTGTCTAATGTAGATGATCCTTCTGGAATGTCATATCTCTTGGGTAAGGCAATATTTATTGTATTGTTTCTATCATCTTTTCTTTTACCTTTTGTGACAATTATTGGTCTATTTTTCTATTTTAGGGGTAATACTAATAAGTTCACTTATTTTTGTATGTTTTCTACCTTTTCCTTTATTGTTTTATATTTTGCTTTATCAACTATTGCTGGTCTAGTTTATAGTGTATTTTTGCTGTTAAATCGTGTATAAACAATCATAGAATAATTGATTGGAATATACAATGATGGGACGTGAAGCAATGGCAAGCAAAGATATGGTTGATGGTGTTTTGGGAGATGATGCAGATAAAATGGCTCGTCCGCCTTTTGCTGATGTGCCTCGTGAACATAGGTTATGGGCGTCTATTGCTGCGGCAATTAGAGAGGTTTATGACCCTGAAATTCCAGTTAATCTGTATGAGCTTGGGCTGATTTATCATGTTGAAATTGACGATGATGATAATGTTTTTGTAAAAATGAGCTTGACTGCTCCGGGGTGTCCAGTTGCGGGTGAAATGCCTGGTATGGTCGAAGATGCAATTAGAACAGTTGAGGAAATTAAAGATAATAAAATTGAAGTTGAGCTGATTTGGGATCCACCATGGACACCAGAAATGATGGCAGAGACTGCAAAACTACAATTAAATATGTTTTAGAAAGTATAAGTTATGAGCAAAGCTATAATAACTTTGACTGAAAATGCGGTTAATCATATTAAGTCAATTTTGGCGAGCAATGAGCAAGCGATAGGTCTAAAAGTTAGCATTAAATCCTCTGGTTGTTCTGGTCATTCATATAAGTTTGATTTAGTCACCGATGTTGAAGCTGTAGTGTCGGATACTCTGATAGAGCAATCAGGCGTTAAAGTTTATATAGAGCCTCAATCTTTAATGTATTTTATTGGTGCTGAAATGGATTTTACCGAGGGGCAGTTCAAGTCTGGTTTTACATTTAATAAT
>JAJFGX010000017.1 GCA_021775895.1 Alphaproteobacteria bacterium
ACCATATGATGAATTGTTTGAAAAAACAGCCTCAAATGCTGAGGAAGTCGTGGCAAGAGGTGGCAAAATCATGCTTCTATCAGATAAAAGAGGCGTGGAGGCAATGAAAGGCATTGCAACATGGAGCTTAGAGATACCAGAAATTCACCCCTTTGTTTCACCAATTTTATATACAATACCAGTGCAGTTATTGGCGTATCACACAGCGGTTCTTAAAGGAACAGATGTTGATCAGCCCCGTAACCTAGCCAAAAGCGTCACGGTGGAGTAGGGTGTTTTTAGCTATTTGCTACCCAATAAAACATAGTCTGAACTATGAATTTAGTTAAAATGTCATATTAAAGTATGGTAATGCTAAGGTTATATGTTGTTGTATGTGTTAAATCCAATAATAAATATTTATAGGATCTAACGCATAATTCTATTATATGTGCTAAATCCGATATTGACAATTTATGCAATTTGGCGCATAATTACTTTAAAGGAGTAGAATATGGTAGAATTAGCACGTAGCCCAGAACAAATAGGAAATATTATCCGTCGAACTCGTAAAAAATGTGGTATGAGCCAATCCGAATTGGGCAAAAAGGCGGGGCTGCGCCAAGAAACCATATCGTTAATTGAGAATGGTAATCCAGCAACAAAGCTAGAAACAATTTTAGCAGTGCTTTCAGCCTTGGGGCTGGAATTACAAATCACTACACGTTCAGGTAGTGGGTTATTAAATGCTTTATTAGGCGGTGTTAAGCATGGGCAGGAATAGGAAACATTCACGCTTATGCGTATATCAAAATGGTGAGATTGTTGGCTATTTTTCTAAACAGCCAAGTGGTGCTGTAGAGTTCTTATATGCAGAAGAATGGCTTTCCAATGAACGTGCTTACCCTGTGTCATTGTCTCTGCCTTTACGAGAGGACGCATTTAGGGGAGCTCCTGTTGTTGCTGTTTTTGAAAACCTGTTGCCAGATTCAGAAAAATTAAAATCATATGTGGCAGAAAAGATTGGAGCTGATGGAACAGATGCTTACAGCCTTTTATCTAAAATTGGTCGTGATTGTGTCGGAGCATTGCAGTTTTTCCCTGAAGATGAGAATATTGGCTTTTCAGATTTATCTTCTATTCAAGGTGAGGTAATTAATGATGAAGGAATTGAAAAGATTTTAAATAATCTTGCCCACTTTCCGTTAGGGGTAGATAGGGAAGATGATTTTCGTATTTCCATTGCAGGAGTACAGGAGAAAACAGCACTATTATTTCATGATGGAAAATGGCTACGACCATTTGGAACAACTCCAACTACACATATTCTCAAAACACAGATTGGTAAATTACCAAACGGTATTGATCTTTCAAACAGTGTTGAAAATGAATATTATTGTTTGGCTTTGATGGAGGTTTTTGGTCTTCCTGTAAATAAAGTTGAAATAAAAATCTTTGGCAAAACCAAGTCACTTGTTATTGAACGTTTTGATCGTGTATGGGCAAAAGATGGGGTTTTACTGCGGATTCCGCAGGAAGACTTTTGCCAAGCACTATCTATTCCACCGAGTAGAAAATACCAGAATGAAAATAGTTCAATAAATGAAAAACAGCCAAGTATGGTTGAAATTTTAAATCTTCTAAAGGGAAGTGATAATCCAGCAGAAGATCAGAAAGCTTTTTTAAAGGCGCAAATTATATTTTGGTTGATTGGGGCTACTGATGGTCACGCTAAGAACTTTAGTATTTTTTTAGGGCAGGGCGGACGTTTTATTTTGACTCCATTTTATGACGTACTAACGTCTCAGCCATTTTTAGACAGTGGACAAATTGAACGCAATAAAATGAAGATGGCTATGTCTGTTGGAAATAATAATCATTATAGAATGGACGAAACTCAAGCACGTCATTTTAAAGAGACAGTAAAAAAAGCAGGGCTGCCAGATTATATTGCGAATGACGCATTGGAGGAAGTTTTCAGCATGGCGGAAAAAGCCATACAAGACGTTGAGCAAAAACTACCATCTGACTTCCCTGAAGATATACACGACTCTGTTATGCGACGAGTAAAGTCATATTTATAAACTATAAAAGACTACAGAGAGCTGAGCTGTCCTTTTCTTGACATTAATATTGCAATCGGGCGACTAGTTTCAAATTGTGAAAGTGTGATAGTTACAATCACCATGATAGGTATCGATAAGAACATGCCAGGAATTCCCCAAATAGTCCCCCAAGTTGCTAATGACAGCAAAATAACAAGAGGGCTAAGGTTTAAGGATTCTCCCATCATTCTAGGATCAAGGAAGTTACCTATGCCCATTTGTACTGCACTAAGTCCCATGGATATAATCATGAAAGGATAGATGCTATCAAATTGAACTAGGGTTAATAGGGCAGGGAAAACAATCCCTAATAATGAACCTATCGTTGGAATGAAGTTTAGGAAGAAAATAATTAAGCCCCAGAACTCAGCAAAATCTACTCCAACCCATTTCATTATAACAAAGCTAAGTCCACCAGTTAGAGCGCTCATAAGTGTTTTAACCCAAAGATATGTTTGAATTTTATTATCAATGTTTTTCAACGTGGAACGAATTTTTTCTTCTTGCGTAGGCGACGAAGATATAGCTGTAATTTTATTGCTGAAAGTACGTTGTTCATATATTAAAAAAGCAACATATATAAAGACAATTAATGCTTTACCCGCAATACCCGTAAAAAGCTTGGCAAAGCCCTTAATTATGGCGGAGACATCAAGGTAGCCAATCATTTCTTTGATTGTTGGTTGGTTTTCTAATTTTAAGGCTATAACTGCATCATCAAATAACAGCTCCATATTATGCTGGTAGGTTGGTGCTGCTTGTATTACTTCTGAAATATTACGACTGATTAATTCAATTACAAAAGCGACACCAAGACCTAAACTAGCAATTGCAGCAATGAAACACATAAAACCAGAAAGTTTATAGCCAAATATTGATAGTTTAGAATATCTTTTTGCTAGAGTGTTTATTAAGTACCAAAGACCAATCGCAATAACCATAGGCAGTAAAAGCGATTTTGCAACAACTAGTAAATAAACAAATACTGCCAGAGCAATAAAAGTTAATGGAAATTGTAGGCTTCCTAAAGAAAGTTGCAAAGTTGAATTTTGTTTGCTCATACTTTATTCCTTTGTTGCTGTCATAAAATAATTAACTGCAATATCTTTTTTACTTAAACTGAAACTATCAGATAAGGGGTTGTAGACTAAGCCTGTAATATCTTGTGGAGCTAAATTACTTTTCTCTGCATGTTCAGCTAGCTCAGATGGACGTAAGAATTTCTTCCAACTATGAGTGCCTTTAGGTAGCCAACGCAAGATATATTCTGCAGCAACAATACCAAGGGCAAAAGAACGTGGAGTACGATTCAAAGTCGAGAAAATAATTAAGCCATTAGGTTTGATTAGCTTCGAACATGTTTCAATGAAAAATGCTACATCTGATACATGTTCAACAATCTCTAATGCAAGTACTACATCATATTTTTTCTTACTTTTTGCAAGTAAATCTTCTGCGCTTGTAAATTTATAAGAAAGGGCTGTTTTTTTTATGCCCATTTTTTCTGCATGCAATGATGCAATCATTATATTTTTCTCTGAGGCATCAATTCCTGTTACTTTTGCCCCCATGCGAGAAATAGGCTCTGTAACCAGACCACCACCACAACCTATATCAAGGATATCTAAGCCTTTTAATGAATTTGTTGCTTCATCATCATGGTCAAAATGTGTACAGATTTGTTGACGAATATATGTAAGGCGAGCGGGGTTCAATTTGTGTAATGGTTTGAATGGCCCAGATTCGTCCCACCACAAGTCAGCTTGCGCACTAAATTGTGCGATTTCCTCAGGATCAACAGTAGTTTTATTTTTTGCCTGATTCGTCATGATTGCAACCCTATCTGTAAAAATATATCTTTATAAAATTACATGATTTCAATGGTTTTGACAAAAGATATTTTGAAGTTAATAATTTTTTCATATTCTTAATATAACATAGCATTACAAGCCATAACACTAATGAGTAAATACATAGATGCAAATAAAAACCGCATTTTTTATGAGGGGGAAGCTATGCGTAAAAAACAGAAAATACATAATAACAAGCATTGCACAAAGCTTTCAGCTAAGAAACTATTGGAGTATATGATAGATGAAGTTCATATTTTACAAGAGCAATTGCAAAAAAATACAATGAAAGAGCCAAAAGATAAGCCAGTTAATAATGTTGTTGGAACTGAAAAATTCGGTGCTTTAATGTTCGAAAGCTTCATTTTAGACGCTATTTTTGGCGCATTATTTGGTGGAGCAGTAGTTGGTATGTTTAACGTTATGTCAGATGAAAACTTCTCATCTTATATGAATGGAATTTCTATGTTATTTGATAATGATGCTATGTCTCAAAAGTTGCAAATGCCTTTTATTCTAAGTGCTTATCCTAAGGGAAGAAGAACAGTTCGAAATATTATGCGTGATATTAGCTCTAATAATGATATGCACCGTCATGCATCACGAAAATTTATGACACCGATTGATGCTCATAAACATATAGCAATATTAGATGATGTAGGAAAAAGACTTTATAAAG
>JAJFGX010000018.1 GCA_021775895.1 Alphaproteobacteria bacterium
TTAACTGGCATAGCACACCTTCTTTGCAGCATCTATAATATCTTGTTCTTGCGGTATTGCCATTTGCTCTAAATTCGCCGCATAAGGCATAGGTATATCTTTACCATGCACTCGCAAAACAGGAGCATCTAAATCATCAAAAGCATGCTCCATTATCATGGCTGCAAATTCAGCCCCCATGCCAGCAACAGGCCAGCCTTCCTCAATACTAATCATTCTATTAGTTTTACGAACTGATTTTAAAATTGTCTCTGTATCTAAAGGACGCAACGAACGTAGGTTTATTACCTCCGCAGAAATCCCTTGCTCTGCCAATTTCTCTGCTGCTTTTAAAGCATGACCAACAGTAATTGAAAAAGCAACAATCGTTACATCATCGCCAGCACGTTCAATTTTGGCTTTGCCAATTGGAATTACGTATTCATCACTTGTTGGAACATCAAAGCTCTGCCCATACATAATTTCATTTTCTAACACCACAACTGGATTTGGGTCACGTATAGCCGCTTTTAGAAGTCCTTTAGCGTCAGCCGCAGAATATGGAGCAACAACTTTCAATCCTGGTATATGAGCATACCAACTAGCATAACATTGTGAATGTTGAGCGCCAACCCTTGATGCCACCCCATTCGGGCCACGAAAAACAATAGGGCAACCTAATTGACCGCCAGACATGTAAAGAGTTTTTGCCGCTGAATTAATAATATGGTCGATAGCCTGCATAGCAAAATTAAAAGTCATAAATTCAACAATTGGTTTTAAGCCAGAATATGCAGCTCCAACGCCAACGCCAGCAAAACCCATTTCAGTAATCGGAGTATCAATAACTCGCTTTGATCCAAACTCTTGTAATAAACCTTGGGTTACCTTATATGCTCCTTGGTACTCTGCGACTTCCTCACCCATAACAAAAATGTCTTGGTCTTCTCGCATTTCTTCTGCCATTGCATCACGTAAGGCTTCTCTAACCGTTAAAACAGCAGTGTCTTTAAAAAACTCAGCTTCGTCATTATCTGGGATTTGTTGCATTACTGGTGCAGAAACTTCTATTGGTTTTATAGTTGGTGTTTGTTCTATTGTATCTTGCTTAGGCTTAACAGCCTCAACATCATCAGTGCTTTCACCATCTTCTAACAATACAGCAATTACTGCATTAACAGCAACGCCAACAGAGCCTTCGGCAACTAATATTTTACCAATAACACCCTCATCAACAGCTTCAACTTCCATTGTTGCTTTATCGGTTTCAATTTCAGCTAATATATCGCCAGAGCTTACGCTATCACCTTCAGAGACATGCCATTTGACAAGTTTACCCTCTGTCATAGTTGGCGATAAGGCTGGCATTAAAATTTCTATTGGCATTGTCTATACGCATTCATATTAAGGTTAGCATTATATCCATTGTCAGTTAGTAAAAGAACTAAATCACTAGCTTTATCCGCAGGCTTAATTTTAAAGCTAGTATTGCCATAAAAGTTAAAGGTTTTTTTTGAGTTACAATCATTATTATTATTAGAATTACTATTTGAGCTATAATTCATATTTTGAAGTTCTATTTCTTCTAAACCAATATCTTTTGCCAAAGTCTTAATTCTATCTATTTTACTCGGCATTTCTGTTTTTATATTCTTAATATCAAATACTTGCTCATTGAAAGTTACATTAACCGTTGCCTGCTCCACCATTTTACACAGTTTATTTGCTGTATGTGACTTAACACGTTTAGCATTCCCCTCACTATTAAACACAACCATACAAAAGACTAATGCCAATATAAAAGCTATTTTTTTCATATCTAAACTCCTTTCATTTATAATAAAATATCAGTCCAAAGCTCTGATGGTTCAGGCTCTGGACTTTGTTGAGCAAATTCAGCTGCTTCATTAACTATATTCTTAATATCTTTATCAATAACTTTTAATTCATCGACAGAATAACTTCCTAATAACTCATTATAGAGTTTTTCAATCGCATCACTTTCACTACGAACATTTTTAACTTCATCTTTTGTACGATATTTCGCAGGGTCAGACATTGAATGACCACGATAACGGTAAGTATCCATTTCTAGAATCATTGGCCCATTGCCCGCACGTATATATTCCACTGCTTCTTTTGCTTCTTTATATACTTCTGTTACGTCCATACCGTTTACTTCTTTACTTGGAATGCCATATGCATTTCCTCGTTCATGCAATTTGCCTGCCGCTGCCCTTGATTGTGCTGTACCCATCGCATATTTATTGTTTTCAATCACATATAATATAGGGAGTTTCCACAATGAAGCCATGTTATACGCTTCATAAACCTGCCCTTGATTTGCTGCTCCATCACCATAATAGCAAGTTGAAATTCCGCCATCTTCACGATATTTATGAGCAAATGCAAGCCCAGTACCCAAAGGAGCTGTAGCACCAACAATACCATGACCACCAAAAAAGTTCTTTTCACGGCTAAACATGTGCATAGAGCCACCTTTGCCTTTTGAATAGCCAGCAGCTCTGCCAGTTAGCTCTGCCATCACACCATTAGGACTCATACCGCAAGCAAGCATATGTCCATGGTCTCTATAAGCAGTAATAACACTGTCTTTATCTTCTAACGCTGCTTGTATCCCTACAATAATAGCCTCTTGCCCAATATATAAGTGACAAAAACCTCCGATTAACCCCATACCATAAAGCTGACCAGATTTTTCTTCAAATCGCCTAATCAATAGCATTTCCTTATAAAAAGCTAATAATTGCTCAGCTTTAAATTTAATGGGTGCTTTTTTCCCCGCAGGTGCTTTTTTCTTTGTTTTTGTAGCCACGTTGTTTATAACCTTAAATAACTTAATACCAAACCTTAAATATACATTAAATAGATTACATTATTTTTTCAAGCTTGCATATATTAGAAAAAACAAAGTAGTATGCGACAGAATAAATTAATGAAGAAAGAAAGGACATAAATTATGATCGGTCTTGTCATTGTAACACACGCTAAACTGGCAGAAGAGTTCGTCAAAGTTGCTGAACAAATATCTGGTAAACAAGAATCATTAGAAACTGTCTGCATTGCAGAAAATGATGATATAGAAGAAAAACGAGAAGAATTACTCGCTAAAGTTAAAAGAGTTAATACTGGTGATGGAGTAATTGTTTTAACTGATATGTTTGGTGGCACTCCTTCTAACATTGCAATCTCTATCACACAAGATGATAATAT
>JAJFGX010000019.1 GCA_021775895.1 Alphaproteobacteria bacterium
GAAAGAGTGTGAATGGAGGTTTAATATGGGTTCACCAAAAGAGTTGGTTGAAGACTTGAAAAAGTTACTAAAAGAACTTTATTAGGTGTCAGCCCCAAATATAATAAGGAAGATTTAAAGAAAACAGAGCAAAGAGTCAATAATTATAAAAAACCTCCACCACCTGGAGTTTCAATATGTACTATATCGCCCGATTTAACTTCTGTTTGGGCTATAGAGGGTAAAATCTCTTTATCGCCATTGTAGCGTTCTATTTGGCATAGCCCTATTTTTGCATCACCACCACCATTAAGTCCAAATGGGGCTATCTTATGGTGATTTGCCAATAGCGATACTGTCATATTCTCTAAAAAACGTAATCGTCTTATAACTCCATCGCCACCTTTATAAACACCAAGACCGCCTGAATTTTGTCGAATTGAAAATTCTTCAAGCCTTACTGGAAAACGCCATTCTAGAATCTCTGGGTCAGTTAGTCTTGAGTTGGTCATATGTGTTTGAACTGCACTTGTTCCATTAAACCCATCGCCTGCTCCGCTACCTCCACAGATAGTTTCATAGTATTGATGTTCTGAATTACCAAAGGTAAAGTTATTCATTGTGCCTTGAGCCGCTGCCATTACTCCCAATGCACCATATAAAGCATTTGTTACACATTGCGAGGTTTCAACATTACCTGCAACCACTGCGGCTGGCGGTGTTGGGTTAAGCATTGAGCCTTTAGGTACAATCAATTCTATAGGCTTTAAACAGCCTTCATTCATCGGGATATCATCATCAACTAGCGTACGGAAAACATAAAGCACTGCCGCCCTGCAAATAGATAAAGGAGCATTAAAATTTGAATTATCCATTTGTAGACTAGTATTTGTAAAATCAACTATTGCACTGCGAGCTTTATTATCTATTTTTATAGCAACTGAAATCTTAGCACCATTATCCATCGGCAAAGTAAAGCTACCATCTTTTAACACCCCAATTGCACGCCTGACATGCTCCTCTGCGTTATCTTGAATATGCCCCATATATGCTGTGACGGTTTCTAAGCTGAAATGCTCAACCATATTGCTAAGCTCTGTAACTCCTTTTGCATTTGCAGCGATTTGAGCTCTTAAATCTTTTAGATTTTGGTCAATATTGCGAGCTGGGTATTCTCCAGAAGAAAATAGCTCTGTTATATATTCGGTTTGAAAGACACCATTTTTAACAATTTGCACATCACTAAATAAAACACCCTCTTCTTTAATGTTAGTACTATGTGCAGGCATAGATCCCGGAGTTATCCCGCCAATATCCGCATGATGCCCCCTTGATGCAACATAGAATAATGGCTCATTTGAAGCGCCATCAAATATCGGAGTAATTACCGTTATGTCTGGCAAGTGAGTGCCGCCATGGTAAGGGTCATTCAGCATATAAGCATCACCATGTTTCATTTTACCAGACCTATTATGAATGACAGTCTTTACACTATCCCCCATAGAGCCTAAATGCACAGGCATATGCGGAGCATTCGCAATCAAGCCACCTACGCTATCAAATA
Organism: Alphaproteobacteria bacterium; assembly: GCA_021775895.1. GTDB lineage: Bacteria > Pseudomonadota > Alphaproteobacteria > Micavibrionales > CSBR16-224 > JAJFGX01. The sequence goes on from JAJFGX010000019.1 coordinate 1,544, forward strand.
TTGCACAAGAGAAATCAAGACGCTCTTTAATATTTACTGAATAAGCTGTATTTTCTAGCACTGAACCCATTTGCTCTGCAATAGACATGAATAGATTGTTAAAAATCTCTAGCATCACAGGGTCAGCAATTTTATTATTTTTTACATTTATTTGTGTATCTGCTGATTCACGGCGTTCTAAAACAAGATTACCTATTTCATCTTGTAGAGCAGACCAGTTCGGCTCAATAATTGTTGTTCCTGTAGTTTCTTTAATGATTGCAGGCCCTAAAATTTCATATCCAGCAACTAGTTTGTCACGATTGTAAACCTTTGCATCTCTAAGAACTCCAGCCATGTGTACAGTTACAGTATCAATGGCATCTATGCTTGTAGATGAACTATCAAATATCATATTATTTTGATCTATTTCATGCTCAATTCCTGAACTTTCAATCGCCAAAGTTTCAATCACAAGTGAAGTATCTGGCATTAAGAAACCATAGCGTTGCATATAGCATTCTTCAAACAATTTAATAACTGTTTCATAGTCACCAGACTTAATAATCTCTGATTTATCTGTGCCAATGTAACGAACATGCAATTGCTTTGTGTGAGATAAACTATCTATTTCAAATCCCTGATCTTGCATTTCAGTTGTTGTTTCTTTCTTCATTTTATCTAATAAAGTTTCTGCTTCATGAAGATTTTCAGGGCTTAGATTTTTTTCAAAGCTTTGCTCTCGCATTGCAGAGGTTGGAGCAAGTCCCATACCATAAGCAGATAAAACCCCCGCAAAAGGGTGCAGAAAAATTCTCTTCATACCAAGAGCATCAGCAACCAAACAAGCATGTTGTCCCCCTGCTCCGCCAAAGCAAGTTAATGTGTACTCTGTGACATCATAGCCTCGCTGAATAGATATTTTCTTAATTGCATCTGCCATACTTAAAACAGCTATATCTAAAAATCCTTGAGCAACTTCCTCTGGTGAACGAGTATTTCCAGTTTTTGTAGAAATTTCTTCGGCTAATTCAGTGAATTTATGCACCACTATATCTCTATCTAGTGGTAAATCTGCATTAGCTCCAAAAATGTGAGGAAAAAAATCAGGGCGTAGTTTTCCTAGCATAACATTACAATCAGTTACAGTTAGATCTCCCCCCTTACGATAAGCCGCAGGGCCAGGATTTGCCCCAGCTGATTTTGGCCCAACACGGTAACGCATACCATCAAAAAAACAAATAGAGCCACCACCTGCTGCAACAGTATGTATGTCCATCATTGGAGCTCTTATCCTAGCCCCAGCTATCATTGTATCAAAACGGCGTTCATAACTTCCTGCAAAATGGGCAACATCAGTTGATGTACCACCCATATCAAAACCAATGATTTTATTAAATCCAGCTTGCATAGCTGTTTGAGCTGCACCAACAATTCCACCAGCAGGGCCTGATAAAATACAATCTTTACCAGCAAATAATTTTGCATCAGTTAGACCGCCAGATGAACGCATAAACATTAGTTTTGTATTTTTTAAATTATCGGCTACTTGGTCTACATATCTACGTAAGATCGGAGATAAATAAGCATCAACAATCGTTGTGTCACCTCTGCTGACAAATTTTATTAATGGAGCTACTTCATGGCTAATCGAGACTTGTGTAAAGCCAACTTCTTTAGCAATTTTTCCCGCCTGTTCTTCATGACTTTTATAGCGATAACCGTGCATGAAAATAATTGCACAGCATCTATAACCTCTATCATAAGATTTTTGTAATTCCTTTTTTAATTCTTCTCGATTAAGCGGCAGAACTTCTTCTCCATTAGCAGAGTACCGCTCTTCAACTTCAATCACTTCTTTATAAAGCATCTTTGGTAGCTCTATATGCCGAGCAAAAATCTTTGGGCGAGACTGATAGCCTATTCGTATCTGGTCTTTAAATCCTTTTGTCGTCACCAGCACTGTATCTTCACCTTTATGTTCTAAAAGTGCGTTTGTGCCAACTGTTGTACCCATTTTAACATGTTCGATATTATCTATATCAATGCTGCTAGCACCGCCCATAAGAATGCGAATTCCTTCAATTGCCGCATCTTGATACTGCTCTGGGTTTTCTGATAGCAATTTATGAGTATGAAACACTCCGTCAGGGGCTTTTGCCACTATATCAGTAAAAGTGCCACCTCTATCAATCCAAAATTGCCATTTTTTATTTGAGTTAACTATCATAACCTATGTTATAATATTCAGCCTTATGATGCAACTTATGCTCTTGATCATCATATAAGCAACTGATAGAATTGTGCATGAAAAAAGAACACGGAAATGCCCTATTTTTGATTTTGATAGCTGTTGCACTGTTTGCAGCACTATCTTATGCGGTGACACAATCAGGTGGCGGTGGTGGCACGATTGATAAAGAACAGAACATTATCAAAACAGCTCTAATGATGGATCAGGCAAGCTTAATCAAAAACCATATTCAACGATTATATATTTTAAACGAGGTTGATCAGGTTAGATTTGATTCCAGTGCCTATAATACCGCTGGCACAGTATATGTAAACGGCGGTGGTTCGACCACAGGCGGAACTGTTGGTGTTTTTGATGCTACAGATGGCATTAATGCACAGTATCCACCAATAGAGTTAACTACCACGCCAAATATTAACTTTGCTTGGACTTATTTTCCTAATATTCACGTAACTGTATCTTTAGCTGAGCTTGGTAGCAGTACTGATGATGAGATATTATTTGTTTCTAATTTAACAAAAACTGCTTGTGAACAAATCAATAAAAGTTTTACTGGGTCAACAACTATACCTACTTATTCTTGGGCAGGGGCTAATAACCGTTATCGTGAAATATTTAGGCGAGATGGAACAATAGTTACTAATAATGCTATAGCTGCAGATATTGATGTCGGTGTTATACCTGGATGTAATGTGAATGGTGGTGGATTTCTTTACGCTTATTTTGATATAGTAAAACAGAGCTAACCATAATCACATAATAAGCATTGAACCTTATGACGCAACTTATGCTCTTGATCGTCATATAAGCAACTGATAAAATTGCGCATGAAAAACGAACACGGAAATGCCCTATTTTTGATTTTGATTGCTGTTGCATTATTTGCTGCACTATCTTATGCGGTGACACAATCAGGTGGCGGTGGTGGCACGATTGATAAAGAGCAGAATATTATCAAAACAGCTCTACTGATGGATCAGGCAAGCTTAATCAAAAACCATATTCAACGATTATATATTTTAAACGAGGTTGATCAGGTACGTTTTGATGATAGTTCTTATGACGGCAACGGTACTGTTTATATAAGTGGTGGTAGCACAGCTATAGGAAGAACAGTCGGAGTGTTTAATGCAGATGAAGGCATATCTAAATTATATCCACCAATAGAATTATGGGATGGAGTGGGCTTAGAAAATAATTTTGCTTGGGTGGTTATGCCAAACCAACGCCTAACTGTTGGTGGTAATGAAGTAGGAACGGTTGCAGATGATGAGATACTTATTATTGGGGAATTAACTATAGAAGCTTGCGCTCAGATTAACAAGCATCTTACTGGGTCTACAGTTATTCCCTTATATTCACGCAGTGGTCCCTCTAATCGCCTTTTCGAAAAGGCGAACAGAGATGGAACCTATACTAACTCTTCAAATTTAGAAAATAGAGATGTTACTCTTCTGCCTGGTTGCAATAGGCTCGGAGTAACTCATATATACATTGATATCATTAAACAAAACTAGCTGTATTCACATAATAAGCATTGAACCTTATGACGCAACCAATGATCTAAAAGAGTGATTGTCATCATTGCCTCAACAACGGGAACACCACGAATACCAACGCACGGGTCATGACGACCTTTGGTTATAATTTCAGTTTCTTGATTGTTGTTTGTGATAGTTTTTTTTGCCTGTGGTAAAGAGCTTGTTGGTTTAAATGCCACACGAGCCATAATATCCTGCCCTGTTGAGATACCACCTAAAATTCCACCTGCATTATTTGTAGAAAAAATAATATTGCCATTCTCATCTAGCCTTATTTCATCGACATTATCTTCTCCCGCAGTTTCAACGGAGTCAAATCCATTGCCAATTTCAATGCCTTTAACTGCAGGAATGCTCATCATTGCTTTTGCAATGTCTGCATCTAGCTTATCATAGACAGGAGCCCCTAACCCCGCTGGCAAGCCCTTAGCTACAACTTCAACGATAGCACCAACGCTGGAGTTATTTTTTCGTGTTTTATCAAGTAAATCTGTCCAAGCATCAACAATATTAATATCGGGGGAGAAAAAATCATTGCTATAAACTTCATTCCAATCCCAATTATCAGCATTAATTTTGAGGTTACCTATTTGAGTAACCGCAGCCTTAATAAAAACACTTGTTTGCAGTTCATGCTCTAAAACCTTATGAGCTATAGCACCAACAGCAACTCGCATTGCAGTTTCTCTAGCAGAAGAACGGCCACCACCTCTATAATCTCTAAAACCATATTTTTTATCATAGGTAAAATCAGCATGCCCCGGGCGATATTTATCTTTTATATCACTGTAATCTTTTGAACGAGTATCTTTGTTCTCAATAATTAAAGAAATCGGAGCCCCCGTAGTTTGCCCTTCAAAGACTCCAGATAATATTTTAACAATATCAGGCTCTTGCCTTTGGCTAGTATGTCGTGATTGCCCTGGTCTTCGTCTATCAAGAAAGGGTTGAATATCATCAACACCTAAAGCAATGCGTGGAGGCACTCCATCAATAACGCAACCGATTGCATCACCATGGCTTTCGCCCCAGCTCATATAACGAAATAATGTACCAAAACAATTTCCAGACATTTTATAACTGTCTTTCGTATTAGTGAAAGTTACTATATTACATATCTAAGAAGCTACGCAATTGACGTGATCTACTTGGGTGCTTTAACTTACGCAATGCTTTTGCTTCGATTTGACGAATACGCTCTCGTGTTACTGAGAACTGTTGTCCCACTTCTTCCAAAGTATGATCTGTATTCATTCCAATACCAAAACGCATACGTAATACCCGTTCTTCACGAGGCGTTAAGCTTGCCAAAACTCTAGTTGTAGTATCGCGTAAATTTGAATGAATAGCAGCATCAACAGGTAGTATAGCATTTTTATCTTCAATGAAATCACCTAATTGGCTATCTTCTTCATCTCCAACTGGTGTTTCAAGAGATACTGGCTCTTTAGAGATCTTCATTACTTTACGAACTTTTTCTAATTGCATTCCCAAACGAACTGATAATTCTTCTGGAGTTGGCTCACGCCCAATTTCATGCATCATTTGACGTGATGTACGAGCAATTTTATTAATCGTTTCAATCATATGTACAGGAATACGAATCGTACGAGCCTGATCTGCGATTGAGCGTGTGATTGCTTGACGAATCCACCATGTAGCATATGTTGAGAACTTATAACCTCTACGGTATTCGAATTTATCAACCGCTTTCATCAATCCGATATTACCCTCTTGAATCAGATCAAGAAACTGCAATCCACGATTAGTATATTTTTTAGCAATAGAAATCACCAAACGTAAGTTTGCTTCTACCATTTCTTTTTTAGCTCTATTCGCTTCACGCTCACCTTTTTGTACTGTGTGAACAATGCGGCGGAACTCCTTGATTGGTAGATAAGCTTGTTCTGCAATAGCTGCAATAGAGTTTTGCGTATTTTTAATATCATCAGAATGCTTTTCAACAAATTTCTTCCAGCCCTTGGCTTTTAAACTTGCCAATGTTTCTTGCCAATCAGGATTTGTTTCTGAACCGTAATACTGCTCTAAAAAGTCTTCCCTTTTAACGCCACAATCAACGGCCCAACGAAATAGTTGCCCTTCTAAGCCTATCAATTTTTTATTAGTATTATAAAGTTGGCTGATAAGTTGAGCTATCCTTGCTGGGTTAAATTCAATAGCCTCCATTTCAACTATCATTTGCTTACGATATACATGGTAATTTTTATTAAGCTTTTCAGGTATCTTTTCGCTTTTTTGACCCAATTCTAAGCGTTCGGTCTGAATTTTACTTAATTTCTTATAAATACGATTAATTTTTTTAAATGTAGCTATGACTTTTGGTCGCAACTCTTCTTCCATAACAGCTATTGATACGCTATTCTCATCCGAATCACCATCATCTTCGCTGTCTTCTTCATTATCTTCTTCGTTGCTTTCATCTTCACTATCTTCATCTTTATCCTCTGAAGCTTCAGATTCTTCTGATTCTTTGCTTTTTTCAGCATTGGGGGTCGTCTCATCACCTGCTGTATAAGTCGCTTCTAAGTCAATAATTTCACGCAACAGTATTTCTTCTTTTTCTAGAGCCTGATGCCATTGCATTAATGCTTGAATGGTCATAGGGCTTTCACAAATACCACCGATCATCATGTCACGACCAGCTTCTATGCGTTTAGCAATCGCTATTTCACCTTCTCTAGATAGCAATCCAACACTACCCATTTCACGCAAGTAAATACGTACAGGATCATCTGTTCTCCCAATTTCACTTTCTGATACATTGGTCGTAGAATCTTCTTCATTCTCATCATCTTCAGGATCATCTTCAACAAGATTAATCCCCATATCAGTTAAGATTCCCATTGTTTCATCAATTTGCTCTGATGAATAATTTCCCGCAGGTAGAGTTTTATTTAGTTCATCATAGGTGACGTAACCACGCTCTTTACCCTTAGCAATCATGGCCTTGACCACTTTAGCCATAACGCCTTCCATAGTGCCATCGCTTTCAGATTGCTTGTTATCTTCTTGTTCATCTTTTGCTGATGCCATTTAAATTTCCCGCCTGATTGTAGTTTTAATTGTTATCTACTTAAATAAAGTAACACGTATAGAAAAATAGCAATGATAATAAAATTTTGCAACGATTATAATCTACTAAAGTAAATAATATAAAATATAGTAGATTCAATTTGCGAAATCTAAGATAAAAGCTTAGTATAATCGCATTATATACTAAAAATAAGAGGTTAAAATAAAATATGATTAGAAAACAAGACATGAAAGTTGAATTGCATCATGGTGATTTGCCTGATGGAATTGAATTTGGAGAATTTGTCGCAGTTGATTGTGAAATGATGGGTCTAAACCCTATTCGTGATCGTTTGTGTTTAGTTCAAATTTCAGCAGGCGATGGTGTTTGCCATTTAGTTAAGTTTAAAAGGGGTGAATACGATGCTCCAAACTTAGTTGCATTATTAGGCAATCAAGATATTACAAAAATGTTTCACTTCGCTCGACTTGATCTTGCTACGCTACTTGCCTATCTTAATGTTTTAACTGCTCCTGTTTACTGCACTAAAATTGCATCGAAACTAGTGCGAACATTCACACAACATCACGGCCTAAAGGTTCTGTGCAAAGAATTGATTAATGTAGACATGAGCAAGCAACAAACTTGTACAGATTGGGGTGCTCATACCTTAACAAAAGAACAGTTAGAATATGCAGCTCTTGACGTTTTATATCTACATGAAATTAAAGATAAGCTGCATGAAATGATAGTGCGTGAAGAACGTGTTGAGCTAGCTCAATCATGTTTTGACTTCCTTCCATCACGAGTAGTACTAGATCTAGCTGGTTGGGAAGACATGGATATATTTTTACATTAATTAAGGACTATAAAACAAACTATAACCAAAAGGAGAAATAAATATGGCTAGAAAAAAAATAGGACTAATTGGTGCAGGTCAAATTGGCGGAACTTTAGCAATGCTTGCCGCAATGAAAGAACTTGGTGATGTTGCTTTAATAGATATTAATGAAGGAACTCCAAAGGGGAAGGCTTTAGATTTATCTCAAGCCTCAGCTGTAGACCATTTTAATGCTCAAATAATGGGTGGCAGTGACTACGGAATTATTGAAGGCGCTGATGTTGTAATTGTAACAGCAGGTATTCCACGCAAACCTGGAATGAGCCGTGATGACTTAATCGGTACAAATACAAAAATAGTATCAGGCGTTGCTCAGAAAATTAAAGAACACGCACCTAATGCCTTTGTAATTGTTATTACCAATCCTTTAGATGTAATGGTTGATGTAATGCAAGAGGTTACAGGCTTCTCACATGAACGTGTTGTTGGAATGGCTGGAGTTTTGGATTCTGCTCGCTTCAGTCACTTCTTGGCTGATGAATTAGGTGTATCTATACAAGATGTTGAAACTCCTGTTTTAGGTGGACATGGTGATACTATGGTTCCATTAGAACGTTTTTCAACTGTTAAAGGTGTTTCACTAACTGAAATGATTAAAAACAATGACATCACACAAGAAAAAGTTGATGAAATGATTGACCGCACACGCAATGGCGGAGCAGAAATTGTTGGCTTACTTGGTAATGGTTCTGCTTTTTACGCCCCTGCTTTCAGTGCTATTGCAATGGCCGAAAGCTATCTTAAAGATCAAAAGCGTATTTTCCCTTGTGCGGCATACTTAAACGGTGAATATGGCGTAAAAGACCTTTATATTGGCGTGCCAATTGTTATAGGTGAAAAAGGTGTTGAAAAAATCATTGAGCTAAAACTTAATGATAAAGAGCAAAAAATGTTTGATGAATCAGTTGAATCAGTTAGAACTCTTTGTGAATCTGCAAAAAAATTACGCTCACAAGCAAATGACACAAGCAATGCTACTAAGTCATCTAACCCAAATAGCAAATGTGGCTAATAACTAATTATTACTTCGCCTAATAGCTCTGTTTTTTACAGTGTTGTTAGGCGTTGTATCTTTATTGGTAACTTTAGTAGTTGGCAATAAATGCTTTTTAGCAGCGCCAAACGAACACTCTGTGAATATTTTTGAAATATTTTCATTCCACTCATTATTGTATTTATCTTTTAATATATCCGCTTGTGTTAAACCTGTTTCTACAATTTCATGTAATGGCTTCAAATACATGGCTTCATTATCGCCTTGTTCATTTTTAATGTTTCTATTATTTAAACCAAGCTCGGATAAAGCTAACACATTTTTTGTAATCTCTTGAATAGTTGTTCCCATGAACTCTGTTTGAAGACCATCTATTGCCGCCTGTGTCCTAAGATAACTTCTATCTTCCTCTGTCCAGTCTTTAATTAAGTCATAGGCTTTATCCAATGCCTTATCATCATACAAAATACCGACCCAAAAAGCTGGTAGAGCGTTAATCATTTCAGTAGATGAACCAACGTCAGTTCCACGCATTTCAAGCCATTGACGCATACGAACCTCTGGCCAGATTGTGTTAATATGATTAAACCAATCATTCATAGTAAGTAAATGCTCATGATCATCGTCCATATGAATGGAGTGTTTCTGTACACATTGATTAAATGGTAGTCGTTTTCCATGAAGGAATTCAAAATGATCGCCTTCATAAGCACCAAGAACAGGCATATTCATTACAAAATCTGTATACTTCTTAAAGCCAAAGTCTTCTTCAAAAGCAACAGGCATCATAAATCCATATCTACCATCTGCTGCATTCTCAGTTATATGGCTACGATTACTTTTGTTACCAGAATCTTCGCCACTATCAAAAGGTGAGTTGGCAAACAATGCTGTAGCAATAGGCTGTAAAGCTAAGGATACACGAAGCTTTTTGACCATATCCTCTTCACTGGTATAACCTAGATTTACTTGCGTACTACAAGTAGAAGAAGCTAAGTTCAGAGCACTATCATAGTCATTTTCTTTAAAGAACTCATTAAAAATTTTAAATCTAGACATAGGCATCATAGGAGCATCACTTAATGTTTGTGTCGGGTGGTACCCTAAACCTAGTATATCCATACCAAAAGCATCACATGCTTCTGTTAACTGTTCAAAATGGTCATAGGTTTCTTTTGCTATTTCATGAACTGTTTTAAGTGGAGCCCCTGAAAGTTCGATCTGCCCACTAGGCTCAAGTGTGATGCTTGCTCCATTTTTTTCCAAACGAATTAAATTGCCATCTTCGTATTTAGGCTCCCAGTCAAAATTACTTTCTATATATTCAAGTAAATCTTTAATCCCAGAGCGTCCATTTGAACCTTCGTAAGTTACAGCTGATAAATCATCTCTATAAAAAATAAATTTTTCATGCTCTGCACCAATCACAAGATCATTTTTATCTGCACAACCATCAATAAACCAGTCAACAAGTTGCTGTTCATTTTCTACTGCTTCATTATACTTATCTGTTGCCTTAGCCATAACTTCACCTAAATGGTATAATTTTATAAATCGATACCATAATGACTTACCTTGACCAAGAAGTCAAGCGTAATATTAAAGTAATATAGAACTTTATTGTTATTTTTTTCTGGGGCTGTTTGTTTTTTTATTTTTGGGAGTGACTTTTGATGCCTTTACTCCCTTAGTTTTATTATTGTTTTTTCTAGAGCCTGAATCAAATTCACGAGATAGTTTTTTTTTCTGCACAAAGGTCTCTACAAAGTCATTATCTTTTTTTATCCATGGATCACGCAAATGATCGCTTTCCATCCATATCTCATGTCTAGCACCTTCTATAATAAAATGTTCACATTTAGGCAATAATTTAGCTGCTCTATATTGGGCATCTATTTCAACTATTTCATCAAGCGTCGGTGTTCCCATTAAAATAGGTGTATCAATACTTTTTAGAAAACTTTCATCAGATAGTATATCCATAGATTTATATGCTTCATTCACCCAATTATATGTTGGACCACCAAGCTGTAGCTTAGGATTATTTCTAAAAATTTCTCGTATCAGTTCAAAACGTTCCGGAGAGCTTGTTGTGTTATTTTCTTCAAATGTCTTATCGAACCAACCTTCATTTCCAACAACATACTTTTCACTACCGCCTATTTTACCAGCATGTTTTGCCAGCATTCGAGCTATATACTTAGGAATTGAGCCAGTGTTAATATCAAGCATTGGAGCATTAATAACAGCACAATCAAATACACCAGAGTGTTCTTTTAAATATCTAAGACTTAAGTGAGCCCCCATTGAATGCCCACTTAAAATAAAAGGTTTATCTTTTTCGGTCTTAACAACTTTATTCACAAAATGATCTAAATCACGCAACTGCGCATCGAATCCTTCACTATGTGCCTTATGAGGCTCATTCTGCAAGTACCTTTCAGAACCACCTTGCCCACGCCAATCCATAATCCATACGTTATAGCCTTTATCAACAAACTCCCTCATTGTTTCAAAGTACTTTTCTATAGTGCCACCAAAACCAGGTAATAAAATTCTAGTACCTTTTATATCTTCCTTTTTTTTAGGTGATAACGAGCCATAACGCACGATAGCTCCATCGTCATTTTTGAAACTGCCCCATTTAAAATCATTAGGTTCTTGCCAAGACTCTTTTAAAATTTTACTGCTCCTGTTTATTACATATAACTAAATGATACCATGATTATCATAGTAATTAAAGAAAAAATTGATTGTTGCCTAATAAATAAATGTACAATCACTTATAACTATGCTAGAAAGTCTCTTAACTCTTTATAAAGGGTTTTTATAAATTAGATAACCCAGATAGATATTTGAAAGGGGTGAGAGCAATAGTACAAGTTATTGTAAGAGATAATAACATTGAGCAAGCGTTGAAAGTTTTGAAAAAAAAGTCACAAGTTGAAGGACTTTTTCGTGAGTATAAACTTCGTCGTTTCTATGAAAAACCGTCAGAAAAACGTGCGCGTAAAAAAGATGAGTCTGTAAGACGCAGACGCAAGCTACAACGTAAACGCGACGATGGCTAGATATTGCAAAATATAAATTTAGAAAAAAGCGCTTGGTTTGACCAGTGCTTTTTTTTATAATCAAATTTTGAAAGAATAATGAAAATGTTTACACAAGAATCCATCAAAGCAATATTGCAAAGCTATCAAGGCAAAGATGGCATGCCTACCAAGCTAATTACGATGACATTAGATACAATGTCATCTGTGCAACATACGGAAGAGCTTGGTATTACTGTTATATTAAACGTTACGGATATACCTGCTGCAGAACGAGAAAAATTAGATAATGAGGCAAATTTATTCCTAAATAAAATAATGCCTGAAGGTGAGAATGTATCTGTTGTTTTAACAGCAGAGCAGCAATCTATACATGAACCCCCTGCTCCAATAAAACAAAAAAGAGAAATACAAAAACTTTCTTTACCGAATGTAAAAAATATTGTTGCAATAGCCTCTGGCAAAGGAGGTGTTGGAAAATCCACTGTTGCAATGAACTTAGCGGTTGCTCTTGCTCAAGGAGGTCTAAAAATTGGGTTACTAGATGCCGATATTTTAGGCCCATCGCAACCACATATGCTTGGAATCAATAAAAGGGCTGAATTAAATGAAAACAGTCAAATTATTCCAATGCAAATTCATGGTGTAAAAACTATGTCAATTGGCTATATGCTAGAGGATAATAAAAGTGTCGTGGTTTGGCGAGGGCCAATGGTGCAACGTGCCTTAATGCAAATGCTACAAGATGTTGATTGGGGCGAGCTAGATTTTTTACTAATTGATATGCCTCCAGGGACTGGCGATATTCCATTGAGTGCTTCGCAATACATACCACTTTCTGGAGCTATCATAGTTTCAACTCCTCAAGACATTGCTCTGTTAGATGCGATGAAAGGGCTTGAAATGTTTGAAAAGCTATCTGTTAAAATTCTTGGTATAGTTGAGAATATGAGTATGTTTACTTGCCCTAAATGCGGAGAAAACACAGAACTATTTGGGCATGGCGGAGCAAAAGAAGAAGCAAAAAAACGTAACATAGAATTCTTAGGTGAGATACCTTTAGCTTTAGAAATCCGTCAATCATCAGATAGTGGCAAGCCTGTAAATAAGGGAGTTATGAATGCCTTTGTGAACATAGCCAATAAACTTAAAACCATTTTGAGTTAAAATTATCAACTACATAGTCCTTTCTTAAATAATACAGAACAAAAGGTATAGTTAAGCACAAAATATTGATGACCATTAATATTAAAACTACAGAGCTGAAGCTTAATATGGAAATATCACTACTTAGCTTATCAAGATCACCAAAACCATGAGAGCCTTTTTGTTGGTAATAAACGAGCCTAAATGCTTCATTTTTAAGCAAACCATAGCACTCTATAAGAGAATGAAAGATTATACCAAAACCAAAAAAAGCATTTAAAAAACGCTCTAGATCACCTCTTGGAACCAAATTAAATAGCACTCGGTATAAAAAGAAAGAGGCTATTAAACTTTCAGAAATATGACCCATAGCAGTAAAGACTGACTTGTGGTAGTCATTAAAAGCAAAACCTATATTCAGTAAAAAAAGTAAAGCAATAGCAATTTGAAGGCCAAGATAGCCTTTAAACAACCATAGTCCATACCCCATAATTGACCAAATAATTATTAGAATAATAATTTGCTGTCCAAATAAAGGCCATGACATACCACCGCCATGCTTAAAATCAAAAGTAGGAATTGCAGGGTATCCATAAAACCACATAAAAATAGTATGACCAATTTCATGAAAAAAAACTATCATATAGGACATACTTGCTGATATCCAACCAACTGGAAATCCTGTTAATAAAAACCAATTTTTATCAAAAATATACGCATAAAAAGAAAGGGTTACTATGATAGCTAGGGATACCCCTAACATCATGGTTTTAAATATTGATAACTTATGTGGTTTCATTTTTATTGCATTTTCAAACGCTAAAATTAACGCCTTACCCAAGTTGTAAAAGTGTAATCAGCTGTATCACCAGCTTCTGCTTTACGTGGGTCTCGTTCAGTTTCCTGCCAATCATCATTTGAAAACTCAGGGAAAAAGGCATCTCCACCGTCAATATGCTGATGTATCTCTGTTAATAAAATCTTATTTGCAATTGGCAAAGCTAAAGCATAAATCACTCCGCCACCACCTATACATATCTCATCAGAACCAAAACTTTTAGCATGCTGGATAGCATCTTTTAAGTCATGATGAATTGAAACATCTGGGTGATCAAAACTGTAATTTTCATCCCTTGTGATTACTAAGTTAGGCCTTTTAGGTAGTGGCTGTACACCAAACTGTTTAAGGCTTTCGAATGTTTTACGCCCCATAACTAAAGGCTTACCAACGGTATAATCTTTAAAGAATTGAAAATCGCCTTTAGCCCGCCAAGGAAGGCCATTATTCTTACCAATAACTCGTTCCTCCGCCATTGCAGCAACCATTGTAATAATAGGTTCTAACATTATACAGCCACCTTACCTGCAATATGGGGATAAAACATATAATCCTGCAGAGTAAAGTCTTCATATTTAAAATCAAAAATATTATCAACCGCTGGATTGATTAACATTTGAGACAAAGGCTTTGGCTTACGCTTTAATTGCTCCCTCACCTGCTCCATATGATTAGTATATATATGGACATCACCAAAACTATGAATAAATTCACCAAGCTCTAGTCCTGTAACTTGTGCCATCATCATGGTTAAAAGAGCATATGATGCGATATTAAAAGGCACGCCCAAAAAGACATCAGCACTGCGCTGATAAAGTTGACAAGAAAGTTTGCCGTTAGCTACATAAAACTGGAATAAGCAATGACATGGCGGAAGAGCCATATTATCAATTTCACCAACATTCCAAGCAGAAAGCATTAAACGCCTTGAATCTGGAGTCGTTTTAATTTGCTCTACAAGACTAGAAATCTGATCTACAGTCTGACCATCTGCTGTTGGCCATGAACGCCATTGAGCTCCATAGACAGGGCCTAAATCGCCATCTTCATTTGCCCAAGAGTCCCAGATTTTAACATTGTTTTCTTTTAAATACCCTATATTCGTATCACCAGTTAAAAACCAGAGAAGCTCGTGAATTATAGAGCGTAAATGCATTTTTTTAGTTGTGACCAAAGGAAAGCCTTTAGATAAATCATAGCGGTTTTGATAGCCAAATGTACTTATAGTATCAATACCCGTACGATTTTCTTTACGAATCCCATTATCAAGTACATGATTTATTAGATCTAAATATTGTTCCATAGTTTTCCTTATCTAATCATTATTAATTTCACGAATTTTCTCTATACGTGCGGCTTCTGGACTTTGCCAAATCAAGCGATCCATTACCCATAGTGGTCTAGCTGAGTATTGATGTATTAAGTGTTCAACATGACGGTGTTTAATATCTTCTGTTGCATCAGCTTTAAATTCTGAAGCATGTAATCCGCCTGTTATAAATACAGAATCCATGTCAATTGCATTAGCCCCTGCAATATCATGGTAAAGTGAATCTCCAATCACCACCATTTTTGAAGGAATAATATTTTTAAACATGCTTATACAATGTTTAAAGACATGGCTATAAGGCTTTCCTATCATATGTGAGACACCGCCAAATTCTTGATATTTTTTTGCGATTACCCCAGGTCCCATACGACGCTCTCTACCAAAGACAGAGACTTCATCAGGGTTGGCACAAATAGCAGGAATACGGCGTGTAGCCGCCTTTTTCAGTACGTCTTCATAATCTTCTATAGTTTTATGAGGGGCGTCACAACCTGTAATTAGAATAAATTCTGCATCATCAATATCTTGTACAACCTCAATATCATCAAGCCCCTGAAGTAGAGATACGTCATCACCTTTGGCAATTAAGTAACATTTAGTTTTATTAATTAGCTCTTTAAAAGCACCTTCATCTTTATTTTTTAGCCCTTGCCAAACCGCCTCGCCTGCCGACAGAACATCAAGATACTTAACCCTTTTTATTCCCATATCAGATAAATATTCTTTATTATATTCAGATCGTTTGCCTGAGTTAGAAAGAATTATCACTTGTTTATCATGTGCTTTTAGCTGTTTTAAAGCATCAATAACACCAGCATATGGCTTAATACCATCATGTAGTACGCCCCATTGATCTATAATAAAGCCATCATAAATATCTACAAGGTCATAAAGACCATCACAATAAGTAGTATTCCCAGACATTTAGTATTCCTCATTCTTTTTTTTGTTTTATTATAACTCAGGCTTAAGCTGCCACAAGACCTTTATCTTCTAATAATTGCAGCAGTTCTCCATTATCAAACATCTCACGTATAATGTCACAACCACCAACAAATTCACCTTTAACGTATAATTGTGGAATTGTAGGCCAATTTGTAAATTCTTTTATACCTTCACGTATTTCATCATCTTCTAAGACATTAATATCTTTAAAATCGATTCCTATGTGTTCCAAAACTTGTACAACAGCAGAAGAAAAACCACATTGTGGAAAAGTAGCTGTGCCTTTCATATAAAGTACAACATCATTATTGTTTATATCATTTTGTATACGTTCAGAAATTATATTTGTCATTTTTATTTAATCCTTTTGTTGTTAATTATTTTAAGGTATTGATGTGTGTAAGGCTAAAGCATGTAATTCTCCGCCGACTGTTCCCTGCAAAGCCTTATACACCATTTGATGTTGCTGAATACGATTAAGTCCAACAAAGCTTGCAGAGCAAACATAGGCAGCATAGTGATCGCCATCACCACGTAAATCTTCTATACGAATCTCAGCATCAGGGATCCCCTCATGTATAAGTTTTTCCAGTGTTGTAATGTCAATTGGCATATTTTAAATTCCTTGCTTTTATATACATTGGATATTTTAGCTATATTTTTTTTCTACGTCTATAACTTTTAGACTTTTTAAATGTTGTTGTTATAGTCTATAATATCTTTGGAAAAATATACTAGGAGTAATATTAATGGCAAAAGTAGAAATGTACACAACAACAGTATGCCCATACTGCGTGAAAGCAAAATCCTTATTCAACCAAAAGGGAATCAGCTTTGTAGAATACAACCTAAATAAAAAACCAGAGCTACGAGATGAAATGCAAAAACGTGCTCCTGGTGCTAGAACTGTTCC
This sequence comes from Alphaproteobacteria bacterium, assembly GCA_021775895.1. Lineage (GTDB taxonomy): Bacteria > Pseudomonadota > Alphaproteobacteria > Micavibrionales > CSBR16-224 > JAJFGX01. The sequence goes on from JAJFGX010000019.1 coordinate 18,469, forward strand.
ACAAATATTCATTAATAATGAATCTATTGGTGGTTGCGACGAGCTATATGCTCTGCATAAACAAAACAAACTTGATGCATTGCTTGCATAGAAGGTTATATAGACATGCTAGAAGTTATGACGCAAGAAGAGCTTAACGAAATTATCAAAAAACATGTAATGTTTATGACAGGTCGTGTTGGTGGTGGTCGAGCTGTTATTCGTGATAAAGATTTATCTGGCTTGTCATTTATGAGGGCTAACTTATCTCAGTCTGATTTTACGGGTTGTATAATGGTTGGAGCTAATTTATCACATGCCAGTTTTGAAAGTGCAACATTATTCGGTTGCGACCTTAGCCAAGCCACACTTGATCATACTAACATGACACGTGCAGATTTACGTGGTTCAGATATCGCTCAGGCAAATTTAACTAATGCTATTCTTGATGGTGCTGATTTACGTGAAGGAGCCTCCATCTTAAAACGAAAAGTAGAAGAAAAAGATGATGACCCTTACAAAACTGCTACAGCAGGCAATGTTGTTCTAGCAGGTAGTGATTTATCTGGTGCCAGCATGACCAATGCCAGTGCAAGCAATGTTGATTTTACTGATACTAACATGTCAGATGTTGACCTTACTGGTGCTAACTTAGAAAGTGCTGATTTTGAAGGCGCTGACCTTAGTGATGCTAACCTTGAAAAAGCCAATTTAGAAGAGGCTAGCTTTAAAGGGGCAATTATAGAAGGTATCAATCTTGAAAAGGCTGATATGAAGAACACTGATTTTACATACGCTTTAACAGATAAAGCCATGGGCAAAGATTATGAAGAGGTCGGATTATCAATTGATGAGCTAATTTCACACCATGTAACTTGGGTTGGCTCAGCAGGAAAGCAAGGCAAGCAATTAGATTTAACCGAATATGATATGCGTAAGATAAAAACTCTGTCAGAACAACGACTGACAGCTATCAAAGCTATGAACACTGTTTTTTCTGGAGTTAACCTTAGTAATACAGAAATGCAAAGCTCGATTCTTGATGGTTCTGACTTTAGAAAATGCGATATGCGTGGTATTGATATGCGTGGAACTAGCTTAAAAGGTGCTTTATTAAATCGAGTAAATCTTCGTAAGGCTAACTTAAGTGCTTTAACCTTCAATAAAGGTGAGGAAAAACAAATAATACCTTGTAACTTAGATAGTGCATGGCTACGTTATGCTGATCTTAAAGGAGCAAGCCTACGATATGCTATCCTTACTAACGTTGATATGTCTTTTGCCAATTTATCAAGCTGTGATTTACGTGATGCTGATTTGAGAGGTGCCGACATAGAGGGCGTTAATTGGGAAGGTGCAATAACTGATGGCATTAAACTAGATGTTGATGTCGCTATTTCTTAAAGTTATCTTTTAAGAGTAAGTATAGCCCAGTTATCATTTATATTTTTATCTATTAACTTAAGACAGTGCATGCTGTGAGCTTCTGTAACTTGCGGTATTTGCCTTTCCAAAAGTCCTGCCAGCACTGCAAATCCCTCAGTTTTTAGGTTGCTTCCCAATTCTTCTGCCAGCTCAATTAATACACTAGATAAGATATTAGAAATAATTAAGTCATAAGGAGCATTGTCTTTTACTAACTCCGTTTTATAACCATTTCCAGTTTTTGCAGAAATACTATCGACGCAATTATTTGTTCTTGCATGATGTAGAGTTGATAAAGTTGATTCCTCTTCAATATCAATAGCTATAATTTTAGACTGAGGCCAAAGCTTAGCCGCTGCAACAGATAAAATGCCAGAGCCACAACCCATATCGAGTATATTATTAAATTCTAAGCCCTGCTTTTTTAATTTTTGGAGTGCTAACAGGCAACCTTGTGTAGTTTGATGCTCTCCTGAACCAAAAGCCATTGCTGAGCCTATCTGCAACTTAAGCATTTCATCTGGTACATCACCATCATAATGCTCACCGTAAACAAAAAAGTCTCCTACATGTATAGGGGGAAATTCTTTATAGACATGCTCTAACCAATTTCTATCTGGGATATTCTCAAGTTTTAAATCTTCTTTTGTTAAGGATAGTTCAGGCAAATGAACAAAATATGATAAAACACTATCTAAGTTTGGAGGGTTTTCAGCATGAAACATCATTTCTAAACACCAACGATTATCATCTTCAATCATGCGTGCAAGTACACTATGTGCCACTTCCTCCATAATGGAACTATAACGTTCTGTCCCATGGTGCGACAAACCCTTTGGAAGTAAAAAGGATATTTGCCAAAATTTGCTGTTTGCACTTTGTGTCATCTTCTATATCATTAGTTATTAATTGTTAAGACTCATATATACATCTATATACATTAAAAGGAATAAAAATGGAAAAGAATATTGTAATTGCTGGATATAAACGCTCCCCGTTCCACTTCGCTGGTAAAGGAGCTTTATCCAAGGTTAGGTCTGATGACATGGCGGCGAGCGTAGTTAAGGTTTTACTTGAAGAAAGCGATGTAAACCCCGAAGATATAGAGGATTTAATTATGGGTTGCGCTTTTCCAGAGGGGGAGCAAGGATTTAATGTTGCACGCTTGGTTGTAAATCATGCAGACTTACCAATTTCTGTCGCAGGAACAACGGTTAATCGTTTTTGTGGTTCGTCCATGCAGTCAATTCATATGGCTGTTGGTGCTATCTGTGCAGGTGCTGGCGATGCATTTATTTGTGCAGGAATGGAGTCTATGAGCCGCATTCCAATGGGTGGTTTTAACCCTATGCCAAACCCTGCTTTATTTGAAAAATATCCTCAGGCTTATATGTCTATGGGTGAAACAGCTGAAAATCTAGCTCGTAAATATCAAATTGAGCGTATCAGACAAGAAGAATTTGCTGTTCGTTCGCACCAAAAAGCAGCTCAAGCACAAAAAGATGGTAAATTTAATGATGAGATAGTCGCACTAGAAACTGCTGACGGTCTTGTCGAGCATGATGGTTGTATTCGTGGTGACACTAGTGTTGAAGCTATATCAGGCTTAAAACCTGCCTTTGATAAAGATGGAAGCGTAACTGCCGCAACCTCATCACCGCTTACAGATGGTGTGGTGGCTACGCTTATTACTAGTGAGGAATATGCTAAAGCTAATAATCTAGAGATTTTAGCCCGCATAAAGTCTATTGCGGTTGCTGGCTGCAAGGCAGAAATTATGGGGATAGGCCCTGTTCCTGCCTCTCAAAAGGCTTTAGAACGTGCAGGCGTAACATTAGATGATATTGATATTATTGAGCTAAACGAAGCGTTCGCAGCACAAGGAATGTCAGTAATGCAAGAGCTTGGCATGAAAGAGGAAAAAGTAAACCTTGATGGCGGAGCGTTGGCACTTGGTCACCCACTTGGAGCATCAGGTGGACGCATCACAGCAAAAGCTGCTCAAATCATGAAACGTGAAGGCAAATCACTAGCTCTTGCCACTATGTGCATAGGTGGCGGGCAAGGAATTGCTACCGTTTTAGAAGCCGCGTAGTTTTTATTTTTTTCAGAGCTACCGCTTCATAGATTCAGCTTTTCTTAAATGCCTGAATTTATATAAATTTGTGCGATCTGTATTTATAGGCTTTTTATCTTCAATAATTTTATTAAGTTTACCAACTGTATCTGCCTTAAGCTCCTTTAGTTGGGAGACAGTAACTTCTTTTGAGATATCAAGTTTTGTTGAGGTGTCTTCGCTCATTTTATCAGAAGCCACTTGAAATGCGTTATCAAGATTATCTAAAGTTTTTGTCATTGTTCTGTCCTTTATTATAAGTTTATTAGCTTGCTGAACTTCTTCCTCAAGCTCCTCTATCATTTCTGCAATACCATTAAAAGATTCTTGTATTTCAGATTTATCGTTATCTCTATGTTCTTCTAATTTTTTAGTTGCCATATCAATAATATCTGTTGTATCTATCTGCACACTAGAGAATACCCTTTCAATGCTTTCCATCATTTCATCAGCAATTTCTTTATTTTCTATATACTGCTCAACCTTACTACGAGCTACATTAGCTCCATTTAGGTGTTTCGATGGTAAGGTATTAACTTGAACTTCATCACCATTCTTAATTTTATTAACTTCTAAGCCCAGAGTTTCTCTAACAGCTCCATGTGCTGTAAGTTTTACAGTATATAATTCTTTAGTTTCATCATCAATTAACATTAAATCTTTATCTATCATATCAGCAATATTTAAAGTTACATTGTTTTGTGCATTAACCCCTAGAATCATAGTCGGATCACCATTTTCAAATAAAATCGCATATTGATTATCATTTATGTCATCAACGAAATACTTATAACCATCAAAATTTTTACTCACTATTAATCTCCTAAATTATGCTTTATATGAACTACATACCACTTTTTTTACTTACTGTTTTTTTGCTTTGCATTAGAGCTTTTTCGGTTTGTTTGTACTCAGCAACTTTACTACGAGCCAAGCTTGCCCCATTTGAATGTTTTTCTGGTAAGTTATCGACTTTTAAAGACTCTCCATCAACCTCAATCTTATCTAGCTCTAAAATGCCAATTCCTTTTAAATCTTTTTTTAATTGTATCGTATATAACTCTTTAGTTTCATCATCAATCATGATTAACTTTTTAGCTGTCAACTCATCTATAGTTAGTTCATGTCCTGTCTTTGTATCTATTCCCATAAACATTGTTATTGCATCTAGTATAAATGAAACGGCATATTGCTTGTCGT
>JAJFGX010000020.1 GCA_021775895.1 Alphaproteobacteria bacterium
GTATGAGCTACTAAATATCATTGATCCCAAAGCAAGATATAAAGGCCAGCCCCCAGCAAAGTCATTTGCAGCACAAGCAGCTTTACCTGTAAAGTGCTTTGCCACTTCACCGCTATATTTTAAATTATCTATTTTCTGTCCCATGATGACTAATCCTTCTTTTATTTGAACTAAAGCTCAAATTCTGCCTAATATTTTTTAGCTTTTGGTCTTTGCGGTTTATTATATGACCACTGTCTAAAAGTAGAGCCATAGTCAGTATTACAAGTAACGAACAATGGCAATAATGCTGATAATAAGAAACCACCTATCAATCCAACCTCCCCCGCATGATTCTCCCCTATAGCATTGCTTGCAACTGTTTGTGCTAATTCATAGCGATCAGATATACCGCTAGCATCGGATATTGATGATATATCAATATCCTTAAAACCTTCATCTAAATGCTCTGATCGTCTCTCATTAAGAAGCATTCTTTCTAATTCCATACCTTTAGAAGTCATATCTTCCGAAATATCTAAATCAGCTATTTTTGTTAATAAATCATGTGCTGAGCTCTCTGATAATGCGAGTCCTGTTTCATCACCACTTAAATAAATAGCAGATAACACATCTTTCAACTGGCGTTCAAAATTATAGTTCGCATTGTATAGTTTTGTATTAATATCTTCTATCTGATCACCAATTGGAACATCTGATTTTATAATGCTTTCCGCCATACCACTATCTTCAAGTTTTTCTAACCCATCACGCATATCAATTAAATTATTATTCTCTTCCAGTGTAGCTTTAAGATTGTTTATTCCATCTGATACTTGCTGATATACAGCCTCTTGCTGATCTGTCCCTGTGGTATCCATGTCTTCCATATTTATGTACATACCGCCAAAAAGCATACTTGCCAAAGTACTATAAAGTAACAAACCACCTGCAATTTCATTGGTGGCACAAACAGCTTTACCTGTAAAATGCTTTGCCATTGCACCGCCATATTTTAAACTATCTATTTTCTGTCCCATAGCGCCTAACCTTTCTTTACTTATAGTGGTTTGCAATAAAAGTATTGCAAACCACGTTCAAACGCCACTTAAGGCTTCGGGCAAAGCCCGCTTCGCAGTCGCTCGTTACAATTATCATTATTAATGATAATCATTTTCTTTAAATTAGAGAATCACTGTATCATAACCTCATCACTATGTCAATATAAATATAGAAATTAGTGGCTGTAGCTATTATATATAAATTATGATAGAAGTTTGAGTTCGTATTAACAACGAATGGAAGTAGAATGCAAAATATTGCGATAATGTGTGGCGGTTCTTGGGGAACGTCTATTGCTCAAACCATAGCAAATACTGGCTGTAATACTAAATTATGGGTACGTGAAAAAAACCTTGTTACAGAGATTAATGAGAATCACACAAATTCAGGATATCTACCAGATATAGATTTAAATGATTCTATTCTAGCGATGAACAGTATTGAAGATACAATAAAAGATGCCGAAGCTATTTTCATGGTATCGCCTGCCCAGCATATGCGTAGTATTTTAGAGCAAATGAAGCCATATTTAAACCTAGAAACACCTATAGTGCTTTGTTCAAAAGGAATCGAAGTTGCCACAGGCATGAGAATGTCTGATGTACTTTATGAAATCTCACCAGAAACCCCATATTTAGTTTTATCTGGCCCTACATTTGCTGACGAAGTAGCAAAGGGACTTCCTGCTGCCGTAACGCTTGCAACCAACCATAAAGAAATTGGCATAGAGATTGCAAAAACCATAAAAAGCAAAACATTCAGACCCTATGTAACAGGTGATCCAATAGGTGCTGAAATTAGTGGTGCGATTAAGAATGTAATCGCCATTGCTTGCGGCATAGTATATGGACGCAACCTAGGTGAAAATGCACGGGCAGCAATCATGACCAGAGGAATGGCAGAAATGAAGCGCATGGGTATGGCTTTAGGAGCCAAGTCAGAAACTTTTTTAGGTCTATCAGGTATGGGAGATTTAACCTTAACTTGCAACTCTTCAAAATCACGTAATTTTTCGCTTGGTGTTATGTGTGGAGAAGGTCATAGTCTGAATGAAATTCTGACAAAGAGCAAACAAGTTACAGAAGGGGTCGCTACAGCTAATGCTGTGCTAGATTTTGCAAGGAAACACGCCGTTGACATGCCTATTTGCCAAGCTGTGAACGACACCTTGCATAACGGTACTTCTATTGATGATACTATAGAATCTTTATTGTCACGCCCGTTAACTCAAGAAATGATATAGTCTACATGGAGAAGAAATTGGAGGCACGAGCCGGATTCGAACCGGCGTACAAGGATTTGCAATCCTCTGCGTAGCCTCTCTGCCATCGCGCCTAACCATGGAATAACATAACGGTTGTAATAATTATTGTCAATTACCTTGTGTGATTTTTTGCTGGTGCATAAAAATCTAATGTCAACTGTTCTGCATTACTGATACCTGCAAAATCATTCATAACTTCTAAAGTATCTCGTTTATCGTTTTTATCCTTTAAAACTTTTGACACTTCTACTAAATCAACAGCTAGATATGGGTTACTATCTTCTATTAACTCTGCTCTGCTTTTTGTAACGTCATAATTAATCTCAAAGCTAGAACAAATTAACTTACTGTATTCTACGTAATCAAAAGCCTGACGCATTAAATTATCCCCTCCAAATAATATTTTATCATCAAGTGGAATTTGTATATCATTATGAATTAAGAAATCATCATCATTTAATTTTGCCATTTTATATAAACTATTATTACTTATACTAAGATCTGAGATAGAATCATCAGGCTCATCTTCGAAAAGTTCAAAAGTAAATGCCTCAGAATCGTCAGGCTTACTCTCGACAAGTTCAGAAATAATCTCTTTTAAATATAAACCATTATAACCATTACTTAAGAATTGCGACCTAAAATAAGCATTATAAGCAGCTGTGCTGGCATCTTTTATTGCTTCACTAGATGAATTACCATCTGATATAGATTCCTTAAAGCCCAATTCAAAATGTTCTGCTATATGCATATATTTTTCCATTGGCTTAACTTCATCACCTTTTTTATCCTTAAACTTTGTATTATTTTCCATTAAATCGTCCCAGTATTCTGGGTGCTGATTAAGCTTCATTTCATATAATACACGTAGCTGACATGCAACTGCTCCAGCCTCAATACCTTTGCCAGTTATTATATAACTTCTTGTGTCTTGCTTAGATGTACGAGATTCACAATGGTGCTCCTGCCTCTGTATACAATGCATTAGTTCATGCGCAATAACGCCAACATTAAGCGTAATTGAATTATTAATATTACAAACCACATAAGGCCCACCTAAACCAATTGAATCCATCTCTTTTTCTGAAAAAGTTATATTAGCCCTTTTTGCCCAATCATAAAGGCGACTACCAAGTTCACTATATGTTCTCATTTCTTCCAAAGCTTGAAATACTTTTGGTGCTTTATCAGCAAGATATTCAGGATTATGTAGGTTACAAATTTTCTTATTTCTGCAAATTTTTGATTCATCTATATTATCCAAAGGTAATGAACCTATAGCATTGCTATCTCTTTCTTTATTTGCTTTTGCTGCATTCGATCCAAATAAGTTTCTAAACATACCACACATTCCCATAACATTAAGTTCCAATATAATGATATATATATCACCCTGCTTTAGCTATGTCAAGAATATTATGTAACTATTTTATCGTCCATTTCTTTTGCTTTTTTACTTGTCGATCTTGGATGAAAATCTGCATAAGTTTTATTTAGCTCTGCTTCGCTAATCTCAAGATAGCGTTGAGTTGTGCTAAGCGAGGCATGACCTAAAAGATCTTGTATTATACGCAGGTTAGCCCCCTCCTCTAAAAGATGGCTGGCAAAACTATGCCTAAAAGCATGAGGGGTCATATATTCAGGTAAACCTAATTGCCTTCTTAACAACTTAGTCCGATCTCTAACAACTCCAGAATGTAGTCGCCCTCCACGCAAACCATAGAAAAATGGATCATTTTTATTTTTTGAGATATAAGGGCAAATATCTCGATAATTCTGCATCATTTTCCAGACAATCGGCAATATTGGAACTTCACGCTCTTTATCACCTTTACCAAGCACACGTAGAATAAAAGCTTTTTTATCAATATCATCTGTATCATACTTAGATATATCACCAGCATTTATATTAACAGCCTCATTAATTCTAATACCTGAACCGTAAAGCAAAAAGAAAATTGCTTTATCTCTTTGCTTTAACCAATCACTTTCTTTCTTCTCAAGATAATCTGCATTATCCATTACTTTTTTTGCTTGCTTTTGCGACAAAGCACGAATGAGTTTTTGTTGCTTCTTAGGTGTGCGAAGAAGTTTTATTGTTGGATTGTGCATATATCCTTTAATATCCAGCCAAGCAAAAAAGCTACGAATACTAGCCAATGCTCTAGAGCGTGTTGCAGGTGACGCTTCATCGTCAATCATCATTTTTGCCACCCAAGATCTAAAATCTGTAATTTTAAGACTGGCTAATATATCTAAAGATGGTTTTTCAGCTTTATGCTCTGTTAAAAACAATAGAAAATCCCGCAGGTCTTTAAAATAGGCTCTTAAAGTATGAACTGATTTTTTCTTCTCTGATAATAAATATACTTTCCAGCGTAGGATTTTCTCTTCTAAATCTGCCCCTGCAAGACCAGCCACACTAATATAAAATTGTTCTGTTGGAACCGTTACGCTGGAATTTGCAACCATAGGCGAATACACCTTTCTACGACTTCTGCCAAAAAGCCTATATGATCAATAGATTGTTCTGGATTAAACATGTTTGGATCTCTTGAACCAAAGGCTATCAAACCAAGTGGAGTGTTTGACCCTACTTGCAGTTTAACCAAAGCTTGGCTTTTAACCAAGCCAGCTGCAGGGCCAAAAATTTCTTCACTACCTGATATATTATCTTGTAGAAGCCCGTCACCTTCTCTAAGCCATTTTTTTAACATTCCCGGAGCAGTTACTCGAACCCCTTTTAAATGTACACGGTGAATCCCCGGTTCATTTGCTTCAATGACTAATGAGACAACATCTACGTCCATAATTACTGCAAAGTCATGAGTTACTATTTCGATAAATTCTTCAAAACTTCGAGCTTCAAGCACGCTAAGAACTGCCGCCTGAATTCTATCATAGATGTCCATATTTGCTCTAGCCACAGAAATTAATTGCTTTTGCACATCTAAAGCTTCATCACGATCTTTCTTTAACTTATCAACCATAAATTTTTGAAAATCGGCTATACCATCACCTAGATTACCTGCAGGTGTCTCCATATGTTCTAAAACATTAGAATATTTGTGTAGAAATTTAGGGTTTTGTTTTAAGTAGGCTAAAACATCATCATCATTCATTGCAACTTCCATTGTGGCTTCCATGTAGAATTGTTAACTCCTTAATTACAGCATTACCCATTTCTGTAGTTGAAATAGAGTTTAAATTATCTTTGTCCAATATATCAGCAGTACGATAGCCATTTTTTAGAACATTCGACACTGCTTGTTCAATTATATCTGCAATATCACCAGAATTAAAGGAATAACGAAACAACATGGCAAGACTTAAAATTGTCGCTAGTGGATTTGCTTTATTTTGACCTGCTATATCTGGTGCAGAGCCATGCACAGGCTCATAAACAGCCTTAATATACCCTGTTTTAGGGTTTTCTACACCCAATGAAGCTGATGGTAGCATACCCAATGAACCCGTTAACATTGAAGCTTCATCTGATAAAATATCACCAAATAAATTGTCAGTTAGAATTACATCAAATTGTTTTGGGTCACGTAAAAGCTGCATTGCACAATTATCTGCATACATATGTGTAAGTTCAATATCGCTATATTCTGCCATATGTAGTGCCGTTACTTCCTCACGCCATAACTTACCAGCTTCCATTACATTTGCTTTTTCACAAGAATGCACTCGACCACTGCGTTTTCGTGCCATATCAAAGCCTATTTTAGATATTCTATGAATCTCTGATGTCGTATAGCTATGAGTATTAACACCTAGTCTTTCACCATTTTCTAAATTTTCAATACCTCTTGGCTCACCAAAATAAACTCCACCTGTTAATTCCCTAATAATTAAAATGTCTAAGCCTCTAATGATATCAGGCTTTAAGCTTGAAGCATCTATCAATGAATCGAATACCAAGGCAGGACGTAAATTTGCAAATAATTCCATATCTTTACGTAGGCGCAATAATCCAGCCTCTGGTCTCTTATCGTATTCAACATTATCCCATTTAGTTCCGCCAACTGAACCCATTAAAATAGCATCAGCTTCATGGCATTTACTTAAGGTTTCATCAGCGAGCGGAACTCCATATTCATCATAAGAAGCACCACCGATTAGGCCTGTACTAGTCACTAAATTATCTAAGTTATTTTCATTAACCCAGTCAATAACACGTTCTGCTTGCTGAACAATTTCAGAGCCTATACCATCGCCTGCTAAAATAAGAATGCTTTTACTATTGTTTGTCATTACCCGCCCCTAAGCTGCTACTAATGTACTTTCAACATCACGGATTACAGATGTAAATTGCTCTATAGCCCAATCAATTTCTTCTTTTGTAATAACCAATGGCGGCGCAAATCTAACAACCGTATCATGGGTTTCTTTTGACAAAATACCTTTTTCTTGCATACGCTCACAGATAGCTCTAGCAGATATTTGTGCTGGATCAAAATCAACACCAATCCATAGGCCTTTACCTCTAATAAACCTAATCAAATTGCTATCAATCTTTTTGATTTCTTCTAGCATATAAGCCCCTAGCTCTGCACTTCTTTCAACTAGTTTTTCTTCTTCAAGAACTAACAAAGACTCCATACCAACAGCTGAAGATAATGGATTACCGCCAAAAGTTGAGCCATGACTACCCGGTTGAAAAAGCTCTAAAACATCACGTCTTGCCAAGAAACATGATATTGCCATCATACCGCCACCCAATGCTTTACCCAGCATTAAGCCATCTGGCATAATATTATCATGCTGAAAACAAAATGTCTTACCTGTACGACCTAATCCAGATTGAATTTCGTCTACAAGTAATAAAACATTCTTTTCATCACATAGCTCACGTAGACCTTTTAAATAACCTGCTGGCGGTATTTTTATACCAGCTTCACCTTGAATAGGCTCAACTAAAATAGCACACGTATTATCTGTCACAGCATCACGCATAGCTTCAACATCACCATAAGGAACTATTTTAAATCCAGGAGTAAAAGGCCCAAAACCTTTTTTATATTCCTCATCTGAAGAAAAACTAACCACAGTGGTTGTTCTTCCATGAAAATTATCTTGTACAACAATAATCTCTGCCTGATTGTCAGGAATTCCTTTTACATTATAACCCCATAAACGAGCAGCTTTAATACCTGTCTCTACAGCCTCTGCCCCTGTATTCATCGGCAGAGCCATATCCATACCAGATATTGCACAAAGTTTTTCCAAAAATGGTGCTAGCTTATCTGTATAGAATGCCCTTGATGTAATAGCTAGTTTTGATGCCTGCTCAGTCAAGGCTTTTAGCATTCTAGGGTGTGTGTGACCATGACTTACCGCAGAATATGCGCTCATCATATCCATATATTTATTACCTTTATCGTCCCAAAGCCATACTCCTTCACCATGAGTAAGCACAACAGGTAAAGGGTGGTAGTTATGAGCACAAAACTTATTTTCTGTATCCATTATTGACATGGTATTCTCCTTAAATTCATATATTTGCATAATCTTAAAAAATAGTGTATAATTGATAGTATATAGTGAATAATTATACATTAATAATAGGACAAGATAAAATAAAATGAGCAAACTGACAATATTTTTAGACATGGACGGAGTTATTGCAGATTTTAATGCACATGCTTTAGAACATAATAAGTTTAAAGCTGGTACTAATGAAATTGATTGTGCAGCACTTGATCAAAAATGGTGGTCTAGTGTTCCTGTTTATAATGGAGCCTTAGAATTTTATCACGAACTAAGCAAGTACGCTAAAGTTAAGTTCTTAACTGGCCCTGCATTAAACCCAGAATGTCACGGCGGAAAAGCAGAATGGATTTCTAGATTTGATCCTAAACGTGGTAGTTTAGCCTTAAATGACATGATTATTTGCCGTGCTTCAGATAAATATCTTTTAGCCCAACCTGACCGTATCTTAATTGATGATTACAAAGCAAATACTGATGCATGGAATGAGGCAGGAGGAATTTCTTTCTTACATAAAGGTGATTTCAGCAAAACCAGAACAGAACTAGAAATATATCTAACAAAAAGATTAAACAAAAATAAACACTCTATGCATAAATAAACAAAAACCTTATAAAAACACTTGAATATATAAGGTTTTGTTTCTACTATTACAGTAAGAACATTATATATTGTTCTTATCACATTACATATTAACCAAGGTTCGATAAATTATGCTCAACATTACAAAAAATACATCTTTCTTTTTTGCTTTTATTCTATTGGCAGTTTTCTTTTCTTCTATTTCTTATGCTGCAACAGATACCACCCAACCAAGACAGCTTAAAGTATATGGTGACTGGGGAGTGTATGTTTATGAAGAAAATGGTCACAAAGTATGCTTTATGGCCGCCGCCCCATACAAATCTGAAGGTAAATACACAAAACGTGGTGAAATTTTTACCTTTATTACAAATTGGACAGAAGATGGCACTAAGAATGTTTTTAATGTACTAACTGGCTATAATTATAAAACAGGCAGTATGGTTCATGTAAGTATTGATGGTAAAAAATATTTATTACCAACCACTAAAGGTGAAATGGCATGGTCTGATAATAGCTCAACAGATAATGCTTTAGCCAACGCTATACAAAAAGGATCGAAAATGTTAATTAAAGGTACATCACAGCGTGGTACTTTAACAACAGATAGCTATAGCTTAAAAGGTAGTGGCAATGCATATAAAGCCATGAACAAAGCATGTACATAACCTAAATAAACTTAAGGAATACAATCAATATGACACATATAGAAGCTAGCCAAAAAATTGCAACTAATAAGAAAATTGACCTTGCAGAATTAAAACATGCCCTAACTCAACGTATACGTGGTGCTTTCCATGTAGAAACTGTTGGTGATGGTAAAGATAGCTTCACAGTCGTTGCTGGTTGTAAGTCCAATATCATGGGATCATTGACCTATAGCTTTCAATTAAACGTTTTGCTTAAATCAGATGCAAATCATGCCAGAGTGGTTATAAATGGTCATGCAGAAATTACTCAATCAGCTAAATTTTTATATGCTATAGGGCTACTAGCTGTTTTAGTATTAGGCCTATTTCCTGGCTCTATTGATACTAGTAGTTCTGGCGGAGCTATGGATGCGTTTATATTTTTAGTAATTGGTGGCTTTTTGATTTTTGATATCAATAGCAAACTCTCTGAGCCTCAAATCTGCATGGAAAGAATCCTTGAATCACTTGATGTTGAGTTTGGTGATTAAATACAATAGGTCACACTTGGTTTTTACTCTTATTTCGATGTAATAAAACAAAACTAACATTAATTCCCTGTTCGTCATTGCGAGGAGGGGTTTATCCCGACATGGCAATCCAGAATCGTAAACATAAAGCTTGAGGTATAAAACTGGGCATAAAACTAGATTGCTTCGTCACTTCGTTTCTCGCAATGACGTTTGAGTTTGGTGATTAAAGTCAAAGCCTCTAAATAGCTATAGTTTTTTCAATTTATTTTTACACTAGGCATAAGGAACGAAGCCTAGTGAGCCTAGGTGAGAGACGCAATAACAACGTGTAAAATTTAAGTGAAATGACTATAAATCTTCATACAAAATACTGTAAAGCACATGGTCTTGCCATTTGCCTGCAATTTTTAAGTATTTCTTAGAGTAACCATCTCGGCTAAAGTTTAGCTTTGTTAAAACTCTACGACTAGCAGCATTCTCTGGTAAGCATGCCGCTGTGATTTTATTTAATTTTAGATCAGTTAAGGCATAGCGTATAACTGCTTCTAAAGATTCTGTCATATAGCCTTTGCTCGCATATTTCTCTCCAATCCAATAGCCAACACTAGCAAATTGTGCAACGCCTCTTACAACATTATTAATATTTATATTTCCAACAAGTGAGTTATCATTCTGATGAAAAACAAGAAAGCTATAACCTGTATCATTTAGCCATTGCCTACGACGTTTATTCAAAAAAGATTCATAGTCTTTTTTAGCCAATGGTCGCTTAACCCAACTTGGCTCAAACGGTTCAAGGAAATCTCTGCTTTCATTACGCAAATTCAACCAGTTTTGTCCATCAATATTAGATGGAGGACGTAAAATAAGATTTTCTGTTCTTAGCTCTACAAATTTAAAGTAATCATCAGTTTTTTTTAAGAATGGTATAATCATTTAGAACAAGCTCGATAATCTAACGTATCTAGTTTCTGGCTCTAAGCGATAAGTGTAGACAAAACGGTTTTCTAAAACACGTTGCACATAATTTCTAGTCTCATAGATTGGAATTTGTTCAATCCAATCTATCATTTGATCATCATGTTTTTCTTTATTCGATATTTTGCGGGGGTCTCCAAGCTCTTTCAACCAAGTATTGACACGCCCAGGCCCTGCATTATATGCAGCAATCGCCAAAACAGCGGAGCCATCATATTTGCCCAGCATATTTTGTAAGTATTTACTGCCAAGGCGTATGTTATATGTGGGGTTTGATGTCAAAGCTTTTTTGCCAGTACTTGGGCGTGGAATCTTCATACTAATACGTGTTTCTTGAGCTGTCGCTGGCATTAGCTGCATTAAACCCATCGCCCCAGCAGGGCTTTTAGCCGTCGTTTCAAAATTGCTTTCTTGTCTAATTAATGCATGTACTAATGCCTGATCAGGAGAATTTGAATTTGAACGCCAATGCGATGGAAGCACTGGATAGCCTTTGTTGAATAATGATATTTTTTTCTTGGACAATAATTTTTTAGAGGCAAAAACATTATAATGATATTGTCCTGTTTTTCTGCCTAAATCGATGATGGCCATATAATCAGATGTTGTTTTTGCTCTAGAAATTGCTCTGGTAAAAAATGGCCTAGCATATTTATCCAATCCAGCTAAATGCAGAAAATGTAACATACGCATATTTTTATCTTGAGTGAATTTATTAAACTGTTTTGTATCAATTAATGGTTCTTGGTTTATTAATACAGGTTTTATATCAATATCACCCAATTTCTCCACGGCATGTTGACCATAGAAAGTACTTGGATAATTAGAAGCCTCCATATACCATTTTCTAGAAACCTGTTTATCATTCATTTGTTCTGCAGCACGCCCAAGCCAATATGAAGCCCTAGCAAGACTAACTGGTGTTTTGACATTATTATATAAATCATAGAAATGATCAAATGCTTGCCGTGGCTGGTCTAAAAAACGTAAAGCAAGAAAACCTGATAAAAATTCAGCTTGAGCAAAAGCAAAACTGCCTTTTTGTTTATGTCCAGATGCTAATATATAGGCTTGTTTGAAGTTTTTATCCTGCATGGCACGCCTTGCAAGAATATGCCTTTCTCGCCACCATTTTGCAGGTTCAATTAAATTTTTTGGCATGGTATCAGGTGAAAGAAGCTCTGCCGCACGCATATCCATATCCTTCTTACGTCGCCAGTATAATCTAGCATATTGTAAACTAGAATCATTAATCATAGATGATGGAATACTTCTGATCGCCTCATCAACTCCATCTTCCACACGGGCAAGTTTAATTCTTGCACGAACAAGAGCCAAATCACCATCAGCAAGACTATCATATATATAGGTAGTCTCTTCCAATCGTCCCTTCCAGAATAAATAATCAGCTCTATCACGATGATCTTTATCAGTTAATATATGACCATATCGTTTGGTAAAGTGTTTAGTTTCTTTATTGGTTAACTTTATTTTTGTCCAATGCTTTTTTAAAACATTACTAGCAGTATCAAGCTTCCGCATAGTTGTTAAAGCCTGCATATAAAGCCTTAATCCCTCACCAGTAACAGGGGGAAAACGTAAATACCAACTTTCAATTTGCTCAGGATGCAAATACGCAGGCATTTTCTGTTCAACCAATTTACGAATAGAAAACATAGAAGGCCAATTAGGGTGACGAATCAGCAAAGCTTGTAAAGCCTTATAATCAATAACTTGCTTAGTATTCAAAGCCGCATACCAAATAGCAAGATCTTTAACCGTTTTAATATCTTGCCATGCAACGAAACGTCCTGCTGTAATTGCTCTTGCTAGATTATCAAATGGGTTCTTATCATTGGCATAGACATCTTTGCATGTAAATATACCAAAATAGATACAAAAAATCAGAATTAATAATTTATAATATTTGCAATTTATCATATCACCATGTAGTTTAGATTCTGTTTTAGAGAAATTTTATAACTACATTTATTATACCATACTAAATGTAATACTGGAAATAGGAGATTTAATATGTTTTTTGGTTCATTCGTCGCATTGGTAACACCATTTAAAGATGGCTCATTTGATAAACCAGCTTTTGAAAGTCTTGTTAGATGGCATTTAGAACAAGGAACACACGGCTTAGTGCCTTGTGGTACTACGGGCGAGACTCCAGTTCTCGACCTTGATGAGTACTCAGAAGTTATTAAAACTTGCGTACAAGTAAATGATGGAAAGCTTCCTGTAATTGCTGGTGCTGGCTCTAACAATACAAAGAATGCTATAGAACTTGCAAAAATAGCCGAAGAAAATGGCGCTGATGCCCTATTAGTAGTATCGCCATATTATAACAAACCAACGCAAGCAGGTTTAATTGCTCATTATGCAGCAATCCATGATGCAAGTAATCTACCAATTATACTGTACAATGTGCCAAGTAGAACTGGCGGAAACATTGAAGTTGATACTATCATACATTTAGCAAAAAACTACCCTAGGATTATCGGCATAAAAGATGCTTCAGCTGATTTAACAAGACCAATACAAATTAGTAGAGCCTTAGGTCATGATTTTTGTCAGTTATCTGGTGAAGATGCAACAATCGGAGCATATCTAGCACAAGGTGGACATGGCTGTATTTCTGTGACAGCAAATACAATGCCTGCAACTTGTGCTGCATTACACAATGCTTGGCAAAGCAAAGATGTTGATAGTTTCGCTAAATATAGAGATATGTTACTCCCAATGCATCAAGCAGTGTTTCTTGAGACTAGCCCCGCTCCTGCAAAGTATATTTTGTCTAAAATGGGCTTTTGTGAAAATGAGCTACGCTTGCCATTAGTTCCTGTCTCCATGCAATGTCAACAAGCCATTGATGAAGTAATTGAAGAACTTGGTTTACTATCTTCAAAAGCCGCATAGTTTTTATATAATTATTAACTTGACATAATATATCGAATCGGTGTATATTAAATCATGATTCCAACACTTATGTTGCGACTTGGTTTAATTATGGAGATATAAATATGTCAGCACTAGATAAAATAACCTACCCTTTCCGCTTGGCTGCATGGAGAGCTGATCACTTATTACATCACTCTAACTCCGATTCTAGTTCAGATATGAAGGAAAATATTAAAGACTTTGCCAAAACGGCCTTGGTGGTAGCTATTGCAAGTGGTATTGGTGGGTATGGTCTTGCCAATGTAGAGCCTGACAGCACCCCTATTGATGGTCAAAATGAAATTATTGCAGAATACACAAATAGAATAATGTCGATAGATAGCGAGCAAGAAGCTAATTTTAACAAACTAATGAAAGCATGGCAGAATGCAGAGGGTGATACTAAAGAACTCTTATCTGAAAATATAAAAAATACAACAAGTGAAAATTATAAACAGGAAAACAGCCTGCTTATAGATATTTATACAGAAGCTGGAGTTTCAGAAACAGAACTCAGAAAACTATCTGAACTTTATTATAATAATGTAGAATCAGATACACCCGTTACTTCAAGCAGTGATGATGATATTGGCGATGGCGCATTTTTACATGAATGCCAAAGTAGCAGTAAATCAATGGACACTGCTTTAAATGATATCGCAGAATGTAACATTGATAAACAAGCAAAAGAAGTTGAAGGTAAAATTCTATCGCCATTGGCGACATCATTGACAGGTGGTCTTTTATACATGTTAGGATTAATTGCGTATGGAGAGACTAGTACATATGAAAAGCTATCTAGGCGAACAGAAAAACCTAGACCAAGAGTAAAAAGGAATATAAGCCCTTACTAATTTACATAATCAATGCCTATATTGGGAGATATAAATATGTCAACACTAGATAAAATAACCTACCCTTTCCGCTTAGCCGCATGGAAGGCTAATCATTTCGTAAATCATCCAGATCAAAACACTAGTCATCTAAACATGGGAAAAACTGCGTTAGCTATAGCCATCGCAAGTAGTATTGGTGGATATAGCATTGCTAATGTCGAGCCTGATGCCACCCCTATTAATGGTCAAAATGAAATTATTGCAGAATATACAAATAAAATAATGTCTATAGATAGCAAACAAGAGGCTAGTTCTAAAAAATTAACAAAAGCATGGCAGGAGGCCGAAGGAGATACTAAAGCATTTTTATTTGAGCAAGTAGAGAACATAAAGGGCAATAATTACCGACTAGAATACAACCTACTTGCAGATATTTATAAGGAAGATAGAGTTTCAGAGGTAGAGCTAAAAAAATTATCAGAATTTTTCTACGATAATGTAGAATCAGATACGCTAGTTCATGTTAGAGGTATATCCGATATTGGAGATGGTGCATATTTACATGAATGCCAGAATAAAACATCTGATGCTGTAGATGTTGTAGGGTGTAGCATTGATAAGGAAGCAGAAGAAACCAAAAACAGAATTATATTACCAATACTAGCTTTTATATTAGGTGGATTTTCTTACGGCTTTAGTTTTGCAATGTATGAAGACACTGATTTAAATAGGCGACTAACTAAGCTAGCTGAAAAACCTAAGCCAAGAGTAAAGAGAAGTATATCTCCTTATTAAGCGTTATGGAAACTTTATTGTTGACATATACCTAATATTAGTATATGATGGGAGCTAGTTTAAATAATTTTTAAGGTAGTAACTAAATGGATAAACATGAATTAAGTGGTTTTTGGGATATTTTTCAGAAAGACATTGCTGTTGGTGACCTCAACCACGTTAAAGAAGAACATGATAGAATATCTAAAATGCCCGCCGAAACTAAGGCTAAGTTTATTGATTTTATTGAAAAAGACCTTGAAGAACGTTTTGATGCTGTTGCCTCAGTAAAATCCACTAGCTTTCATAACATACAATATGAGCTTGGAAAGCCAATTGTTAAGCTTTTTTGTTTTTTTAGTAAAGATGCAAGAGAAAATGTGCGTGTAACAGCCGACCAAGGTAGAATTCTTATTGAGAATATTGAATTTGTCTCTGAAGCAAAGAATGGGAATATATCAAAAAGATTACAAACTATTCAAAAAGCATTCAAAGACACAAATATTGATTATAATGACAACCATAAATTTGCAGATTTCTTTCAAGGTGTATTATCAAACATTAATCAAATAAAGAATCCTAGAACAAACCCATTTCAAGGTAAAAATAAATAACGATAATTTGCTGTTTCGTCATTGCGAGTATAGCGAAGCAATCTAGTCTTTACTTATTGTTATGATTCTGAATTGCCACGTCAGGCTACGCCCTCCTCGCAATAACAGGTGGCAAAGACGGGGCATCTATAATAATTATTTTGTAATTCTCTCACGAATTATTTCGGTGCTTGACGGGGCTGTTTCCTTAATGGAAATTGCGGACTCTAGTATTACAGCCATTTCTTCCCAATCATCTTCTGATGCCGCATGAATAGTCGCAACTGGACGAGATGCACTACCAACTTCATCACCAATTTGTGCCATATTTGTAATGCCAACACTATGATTAATATTGTCTTGCGGTCTGGTTCTGCCGCCACCCAACGCAACAATACCAAGCCCAATTGCCATTGCATTTGTAGAGCTTAAATAGCCAGTATTAGACGGATAAAACTCCCGAATAACTGGTGCTTTTGGCAGGTAATGCTCTGCTTTCTCCATAAAATCACTAGCCCCACCTAATGCAGTAACCATTCTTGCAAAATGCTCCGCCGCCTTGCCGTTATCCAGAACATTCTCAATCTTTTTCTCAGCTTCTTTAATATTTTGAGCAATCCCACCCAATAACAATAATTCAGCACATAGTGAAACAGTAACAGTTTTAAGACGTTTATTTTGATGCTTGCCAGATAAGAAATTAACCGCCTCCATAACCTCAACCGCATTACCTGCTGTATCGCCAAGCGTTTGGTTCATATCTGTTAATATAGCAACAGTCGGAAGACCTCCGCCATTTGCAACATGGGTAATGCTTTCTGCCAAAGCTTTCGCATCATCATAATTTTGCATGAAAGCCCCAGTGCCAAATTTCACGTCCATCACTAAGCCATCTAAGCCCGCCGCCATTTTCTTTGATAGGATTGAAGCTGTAATTAAATCCAAAGACTCAACCGTCGCAGTTATATCACGAATGCTATACATTTTGCGATCAGCTGGTGCAATATCTGCGGTTGCACCCACAATTGCACAACCAGTCTCTTTAACAACTTTGTGTAATAAATCATTATCTGGCTGAGATACATATCCTTGAATAGAATCCATTTTATCCAAAGTGCCACCAGTATGACCAAGCCCTCTGCCAGAAATCATTGGCACAAAGCCACCACAAGCCGCAATAATTGGGGCAAGAATAAGGCTAACTTTATCACCAATACCGCCAGTTGAGTGCTTATCTAAAACTGCTCCACCTAAATTATCAGCGTCCCAGTTTAGCGTAGTACCTGAATTTGCCATCGCCTTTGTTAATGCAATACGTTCACTCATATCCATTTTATTAAAGAAGGTCGCCATACAAAACGCAGCTATTTGCCCCTCTGTAATTTTATTATCTGGAATACCACCTATGAATGCATTAATATCTTCAGTAGATAGTTTATTACCATCACGTTTCTTACGAATTATTTCTTGAGGTAGCATGATTTAATATCCTTTCAAATAAGAGCAGACGAATATATAATATTATTGCACGAAAGTAATAAATCAATAAATCAAAATCGTAGAAAGAAAATTCATGACAGAAACAACATCAATTACGGTCGCACATGGTGATGGTATAGGGCCAGAAATTATGACCTCTACCTTAGATATTTTAAGCGAAGCAGGAGCAAAACTAGATATTGAAACCATAGAAATTGGTGAGAAAGTTTATAAAAAAGGCGTTATGTCTGGCATAGATGATGCCTCTTGGGATTCCTTAAGAAGAACTAAATGTTTTTTAAAAGCCCCGATTACTACTCCGCAAGGTGGCGGATTTAAAAGCCTTAACGTTACCATTCGTAAATCTATGGGCATGTTCGCAAATATTCGTCCTTGTGTATCTTATCACCCATTTGTAAAAACTACGCAACCAGTCATGGATATGGTGATTGTTCGTGAGAATGAAGAAGATTTATATGCAGGGGTTGAATATCAACAAACAGATAATGTCGCACAGGCTCTAAAGTTGATTTCTAGGACAGGTTCAGAGCGTATTATACGCTATGCTTTTGAGTATGCAAGAATAATGGGACGCAAGAAAGTTTCTTGTATTTCAAAAGATAATATCATGAAAATGGTAGATGGATTATTTCATAGAGTTTTCGATGAGGTGGCTAAAGACTACCCAGAAATTGAAACTAATCACTGGATTGTTGATATTGGCGCGGCACGTATTGCTTCAAAGCCAGATCAATTTGACGTGATTGTAACTGAAAATCTTTATGGTGATATTGTCTCTGATATCGCTGCCGAAGTGTCAGGATCTGTTGGACTTGGTGGCTCTTCTAATATTGGAGCAAAAGGCGCAATGTTTGAAGCCATACATGGATCTGCACCAGATATTTCAGGGCAAGGCATAGCAAATCCATCAGGATTGTTACATGGAGCAATTTTAATGCTGCAACATATAGGGCAAGCAAAAACAGCTCAAAATATTCACAATGCATGGCTCAAAACAATTGAGGACGGAGTGCATACAGGCGATATAGCCTCAGCAGAACACACAAAGGTAAAAGTTGGCACTGAAGACTTTACAAAAGCAGTAATGGAAAGATTAGGGCAATTACCAGAAAAAATGACTCCAGTGACATATGGCGATGTTGAGCATGATCATTGTATTGCAATTTCTGAAGTTGTTTTACCTAAAAAAATGAATAAAGAGCTTGTTGGGGTTGATGTCTTCTTAAATTGGCTGGGTAGCAATCACCCGTCAGAGCTTGCTTCAAAAATTAATGCTCTAAATATTAAAGACTTAGAACTAGAGATAATCTCAGTTCAAGGCTTAAAAGTTTGGCCTGAAGCTTTTGATGATTTCAAAATATCAGACCACTGGTGTTGCCGCTTTCTAAAAAAAGATGGAACAGCGGTTTGTAATGATAATATCATAGAGCTTCTATCTACCTTAAAATCAAATAATCTTGATTTCGTTAAAACTGAGAATCTATATAACTTTGATAGCAAGCGTGGTTATACGGTTGCACAAGGGCAGTAATTTTTGTAATAATAAACACAAATAATTATAGTGAATATTTTTTAGAGCAAAAAGGACAAAAAGATGCCTGAAGAGCAAATAGATTACGGACAAACAATTCATCTTCCAAAAACGGATTTTTCAAGACGTGGTGGGCTACCAAAGAAAGAGCCTAGCATTGTGAAGCGTTGGCAAGAAATGGATTTGTATAACAAACAACGTCAGATATCTAAAGGCAAAGAAAAAAAAATATTACATATGGGGCCTCCATTTGCTAATGGTCACATTCATATGGGTCATGCATTATCAACCGTATTAAAAGATGTTGTGACTAGAAGCTGGCAAGGTCTTGGTTATGATGCTCCATTAGTTCCAGGTTTTGATTGTCATGGCCTGCCTATTGAGTGGAAAATTGAAGAAAAATACCAAGAAGCAGGTATAGACAAAGACAACATACCGCCTGAAGATTTTATTCGTGAATGCCGTGATTTTGCTAATAAATGGATTAGTGTTCAAACAGAAGAGTTCCAACGTTTAGGGGTTTTTGGTGATTGGGATAATCCTTATAAAACCATGGATAACCGATCTGAGGCGTTTATTGTTAAGCAAGTCCATAAATTCGTTATGAGCGATAGTGTCTACCGTGGAAGCAAGCCAGTTATGTGGGCTGTGCCAGAGCAATGCTCTTTAGCCGAGGCAGAAATTGAATATAGAGATCATACATCAGATACAGTATGGGTTAAATTCCCTGTAAAAACTGGAGCTGATGAGTTTCTATCTGCATCTATAGTAATCTGGACGACTACTCCATGGACACTGCCAGGGAATAGAGCTGTTGCCTATGGTGCTGATATGGATTATATCGGTCTTGAAGTTAAGTCTATCGATGAAGAAAGCGTAGCAATTATCGGTGATAAACTTCTAATTGCTAAAGATTTACTAGAGAATTTCTTAAACGATACAAAAATTACTGATCATGCAATTTGGTGGGAAGGTAAAGGCTCTGAATTTAGCGGAGTTATTTGTCGTCATTGCCTACATGAAAAGGGTTATAATTTTGATGTACCTGCATTGGAAGCAGATTTTGTTACTACAGAAACAGGAACAGGGTTTGTACATATAGCACCAGGGCATGGAGAAGACGATTATAAGCTTGGGCTTAAAAATGGTGTCGAGATTCCTGCAACAGTTGAGGGAGACGGTACCTATTCTGATAATGTACCAGAATTTGCTGGCATAGCCGTTTACACAAAAGATGGTAAAAAAGGTGCTGCCAATAAAATGGTAACATTGGCTATTCAAGAATTAGGGCGTTTGGTTGCTCGTGGGCATATTCGTCATAGCTATCCGCATTCGTGGCGTTCTAAATCTCCTGTAATTTATCGCAATACTCCGCAGTGGTTTATTTCTGTGGATAAAAATGATCTCCGTAAGAAAGCTCTAGCTGAAATTAAAAAAGTAAAGTGGCACCCAGAAAGAGCAGAAAAAAGACTTTCATCTATGGTAGAAAATCGTGGAGACTGGTGTATTAGCAGAGCTCGCTCTTGGGGCGTTCCTCTAGCTATTTTTGTTAATAAGAAAACAGGTGAAATCCTAAGAGACGAGGCTGTTTTTGACCGTATATTCAAAGCATTTGAAGCTGAGGGTGCTGTCGCATGGCATGTGCATGATGCAGAATTCTTTTTAGGTGCTAATTATAACGCAGATGAATGGGATAAAGAAAAAGATATTATTGATGTTTGGTTTGAATCTGGCTCAACCCAAGATTATGTGCTGAAAGAAAGGCCAGAATTGCATTGGCCAGCTGATTTATATTTAGAAGGATCTGATCAACATCGAGGTTGGTTCCAGTCATCTTTAATGGTTTCTTGTGGCACTTGGGGAACAGCACCATATAAATCTGTCTTAACTCATGGCTTTATTCTTGATGAAAAAGGCTACAAAATGGCAAAATCTGGTAAAAATGGATTGTCTCCATTAGAATTATCAGAAGAACTTGGTGCTGATATCGTAAGACTCTGGGTTGTAGGGTCTGATTATACAGATGATATTCGTTTTGGAAAAAATGTCCTGAGAGGACATACAGACGTTTATCGCAGGATTAGGAATACTTTCTGCTACCTTTTAGGTAATTTATCAGACTTTTCTAAAAGCAATTCTATAGAGGTAAATAATATGCCAGAAATAGATAGATGGGTAATGCATCGGCTTTATGAAATGGATTGTGAAGTTAGAAAACACATAGAAAATTTTGATTTTCAAAAAATGATAGCAGCACTGCATAATTTTTGTGCAAAAGATTTATCTGCTTTTTATTTTGATATCAATAAAGATAATCTTTATTGCAACGCTCAGGATTCTTTTGAACGTCGCTCAGCTCAAACAGTTTTAGATAAAGTTTTCATGCATTTATGCCATTGGCTTGCACCTATCTTATGTTTTACCGTCGAAGAAGCATGGGCATCAAGAAATGGTGAAAGCTTAGATAGTTTTAATGATAGTATACACCTACAAACTATGCCCGATGCTCCAAAAGAATGGAAAAATGATGCTTTAGCTACAAAATGGGCAGCGATTCAAGATATTAAACGTGTTGTTACTGGTGCGATTGAAATTAAAAGAGCAAATAAAGAAATACGCTCTTCTTTAGAAGCAGAACCTACATTATATGTAGAAGATGCCCAGATAGCAGAAACACTTAATAGTATTAATTTTGCAGATATTTGCATTGTATCTTCGATTAAAGTTCTAACAGAAAAAGCCCCTGATGATGCCTTTAGACAAGAAGATATGGCAGGAATAGCCGTTAGTGTTGCAATATCAAAAGATCAAAAATGTGCAAGATGTTGGAAATATACTGATGATATAGGTGCGGATAGTTCTCACACTGATATTTGTGTTCGTTGTGCAGATTCAATTAAAGCAGAGAAATTAGTAGCTTAATTTCCTGAGTGTATAAATAACTTAATAACTTCATCACCTTTATATGATGAATGTACTTTAAGGTTAATTTCTCCGCCATATCCTGCATTCTTGAATAGACTAGCAATATTAGATAATTGTTTTAACCCATTCCCTATATTCAATTCAGGAACAAAAAGCTCTATACTCATTTTATTATGTAGGTGACCAATGTTACTTGTTAAAGCGTCAAATGTTTCCCTACCAGATTTTGTTATTTCTAGAGCAGTGCCTTCTTGATACACTCTGTTATAAGGTAGCTCTAAAGATATCTTTTTTGAGAATATATCTAATTTAATTACCTCAAGTGCTTTGTTTTTATTCCTAATATTTTTTAGCACTGCGAATAAATATCTATTATTTAATGATTCATAGTGTTTAATGCGTTTCATATCATACGCACCGTAAACACCAGATACCTTTTTACCTTCTACTCCACCACTAAATTTAGCATTCATGCTTTGCACCATACTTACCCAATTTGATTCTTTAGGTGCAGACATTGAAAACATCATAACAAAAAACACAAGCATAAGAGCAATTACGTCAGTAAAAGAAGTGAGCCAAATGCGATCATTTCTGGTTGGAGCAGTATAACTAGTTAAAGTATCTTTCCACTTTTCTTCAAGCAAAACATCTTGAGCATTCTCTCTAAGCTCTTTTAATCTTTTAATAGAATCCACAGTTATTCTCTCATCTTTTCTATTCTATTTCTCAGCAAGTGTAAAATTAAGCTCAATAAAATCGCCATCTTTAGGTTTTAAACCAAATGATACGCCACTACCATTAATACCAATAACATCTAATTCCTTAGCATATTTAATAAGTTTATCTACATCTTTTTTCAAAACACTATCTATCTTTTTAGTATATAAAAGCACAGATAAATTATATTTCAATGCTTTCTCTTGAGGTGCAATCATCGCAGATATTTGAGTAAATAAAGCAATATAGCGTTCAAATACACTGCCTTTCTGATGCTCCCCTTGTACGGATATACCATCAGTAACTTGTGATATAGCATTATCAAAATCTTGTTTCTTCAAACGAATAAAAAAAGTATTACCGCCTTTAGTTTCGTTGAGTTCAAATGCAATAGAAGCAGACGTGAATAATTCTTGCATCTTATCAGAAGTAGAGGTTCCACTATCCCTTACATCTTTATCACTATTAATATCTTGATTATCTTTTGTTGAGCCATAGAAATCTTTAGCAAATTGTCTCTCTACACTAGAAATAACATAGATAGAGCGTTCTTCAATAATATTAGAATTGGTATTAAGTACAACAAAGAATGCCAACAACAAAATAAAAATAGATAATGTCAAAAAAGCCATGCTAGATGAATCATTATTATCAGGAAGAGGGTATATTTCACGTGCTGGTATTTTACTCATACTTCACTTATAGCACAGTTTGAATTAGAACTACAAAAACTTACTGTCATTATTTAATAATTGTGGATACTCAACATAAAAAGGTCTACCCGTAGAAAAATCTGAGTCACTTACGATATTTTCTGCTAAAGATGGTTCTGGAATTTTTTCACCATCTTCTTTCATGCCTTCAATGTGCAGAGCAAGAACCTCTGATGCATGAGCAATGGCTTCCCCCTCAGTTTCTCCAACAGTAACGCAACCAGGGAAATCTGGGAAACTAACGCCATAATCACTATCTTCTTCTTTATGAATTATTGCAATATACTTCATCAGAGTTTCATACCTTTCTGTACTTTTGGTTTCTTTTTATTGTTAGTGCTAAAACTTAGACCTGATTGTTTCTCTATACTTCTTAAAGTGCCTGCTGGAATATCTTTACCAGACTTTCCTGCAACTATAGTAACACGACCTTTTTTAGTTTCGTGCTTGTACTGTTGATGCGATCCTTTTTGTGATACTTCAGACCACCCATCGGCTTTAATTGCTTTTATTACATCTCTAGTTTTCATGTTCAAATGCCTCTCTATACTTTATAGTATATACACATATGAAAAATAAGTCAAGTGAATTGTACTATACCACTTGATTTTATATTATAGTTATTGTATCAAAGGGTGCTTGTATAAAAAATACATTATTATTTTAAGGAAACTATGAAATGGAATCTATTGTTCTAGTAATACATCTTATCGTCGCTTTTAGCTTAGTTGCTGTTGTTTTGTTACAACAGTCAGAAGGTGGTGGGCTTGGTATCGGCGGAGGTGGCGGAGGTCTTGGCAATTTTGCAGGTCAACGCTCCACAGCAGATTTCTTAACACGGCTAACAACTATATTAGGTGCTGTTTTTGTTGCAACCAGCCTTTTACTGGCTGTGTTAGCGACACAAAAAACTAGTGATTCTCGTAGTATTCTTGATATTCCAGGCAAAGATGCAGCCGCCATTCAAAGTATTTTAAATGATGATACAATTGGCGTTGATGATGTTGAAAAAGTATCTAAAGATATAATGAGTGATGCTCCATCAGCTGATGGTATTGTTGCTGTTCCTCCTACGCCTAATAAAATATCTGAGAAGCCATCTGCCCCTGTTTCAAAATAACTAAAGGTAAAATAACACCATGACAGCAAAATATATTTTTATTACTGGTGGTGTTGTATCCTCCCTTGGTAAAGGAATTGCCGCAGCTGCACTGGGTGCTTTATTACAAGCCAGAGGCTATAAAGTACGTATTCGAAAGCTTGATCCATATTTAAATATTGACCCTGGTACTATGAGTCCATATCAACATGGTGAGGTCTTTGTTACCGATGATGGGGCAGAAACAGACCTTGATTTAGGCCATTATGAACGATTTACAGGTGTATCTGCACATCAAAGTGATAATATTACTGCTGGTAGAATTTACTCTAGGGTTCTTCGCAAAGAAAGGCGGGGCGATTACTTAGGTGCAACAATTCAAGTGATTCCCCATGTTACTAATGAGATTAAAGATTTTATTGCTATGGGTGATAATGATGAGGACTTTATTATCTGCGAAATTGGCGGTACTATCGGTGATATTGAAGGTTTGCCATTTTTAGAGGCTATACGCCAATACAGCAATGAAATTGGTCAGCGTAACTCAATGTTTATCCATGTCACTTTATTGCCTTATATTCCAGCAGCAGGTGAACTTAAAACTAAGCCAACTCAGCACTCTGTGAAAGAGCTATTATCGGTTGGAATTCAACCATCTATGTTACTTTGTCGTGCTGATCGCCCTATACCTGCGGAAGAACGCAGTAAGATTGCTCTGTTTTGTAACGTGCAAGAAAAAAATGTTATTTCAGCCCTAGATGTTAAAACTATTTATGAAGTTCCAATCAGCTACCATAATGAGGGCTTGGACACTCAAGTATTAGAATATTTTAATATAGATGACAAAGGACTAAACCTTAGTAATTGGGAAGACATTATCCACAAATTAAAGAATCCAGACAGCATAGTTAAAATTGGAGTAGTCGGAAAATATGTCGGTCTTTTGGATAGTTATAAGTCTTTATCAGAGGCTTTGGTGCATGGTGGAATTTACAATAATGTAAGCGTATCTATAGATTTTATAGATGCAGAAGAAATCGAAAGCTTTAGTGAAGAAGAGCTATCTACCAGACTTTCCTCATTGCACGGTATTCTAGTGCCAGGTGGTTTTGGTGATAGAGGTACAGAAGGTAAAATTACAGCAATTAATTTTGCCAGAAAAAAGAAAATTCCTTATTTTGGTATTTGCCTTGGAATGCAAATGGCAGTTTTAGAGTTTGCTCGTAATGTTGCTGGAATTAGTGGCTCTTGCTCAACTGAATTTGGTAATTGTGATATTCCTGTCGTTGGCTTAATGACAGAGTGGCTTACCCAAACAGGGGACAAAGAGCAACGTGGCGATGACACCGATAAAGGCGGCACAATGCGTCTTGGTGCTTATAAAACCAATCTACAAAAAGGCAGTAAGATATACAGTATTTATGATGAAGAAGATATGATATCAGAGCGTCACCGCCACAGATATGAAGTAAATACTAACTATCAACCACAACTTGAAGAGGCTGGACTAGTATTCTCTGGTATGTCACCAGATGGAGTATTACCAGAAACCATTGAAATTGCAGATCACCCTTGGTTTATAGGGGTTCAATATCACCCAGAACTAAAGTCCAGACCATTCGAACCGCACCCTTTATTTGTCTCTTTTATTGAGGCCGCAGTTAACCAATCAAGATTGATGTAAAAATTATATAATGTTATCTTGATTTTAATAAACAATCATGTCACGATAATGACCGTATTGTATTTATAATAATAAAAATCTGAAAGGTACTATATTCCATGTATGATGATAACAAATGGCAAGTCGTTGAAGGTGCAGAAACAGAGCCGTTTATCAAAACTGTTAATCCAATCGCGGGAAAACATACAGTTGCTGCAAACACGGCTAAAGTTGAATGGCGTCAATTACCATTTTATAAAAACATCGCTATGGTTCGTGTAAGTGATCGCAATTGGGATAAAGGTGTTGGGCCATTTTGGTTTTTAGCAAAACAAGGACAAATGTTTCATTTAGATGGTTCTAGTACTCCTATTCATGAAGCTAACGAAGCTGCCCCTGTTAGCATCACAGAAGATAATGCTTTAGATTACTTGCGTTTCTTTTGCTTTTTTGTCCATGGAGATGAAGGGCCATTCTTAATTATTGAAGATATAGAAGATAATGCTTTTGACCATTCAAAAATGGATGATTCTATGCGTAAAGTTTTAGAAGGCTCTATTCAGCCTGCATCTTATGAAGGACGTAATGAAAAAGGCGAATTGCAAACAACAGGTATGGTGCTATATGGCGATGCTATGTTTGCTGCACGTTTTTCTATGACAGACAATGGTCTGATTGAAATGACAGATGATGAGCCAATTGCGGCAGATCTTCCTGTAACAGGTAAGCGTCCAGCTGTCGCCTAGATCTGGTCATGGTGGAAAATAGTACTGAAATTTCTCTAGAGATTATTTGGGATTCTTGTGCCGTTAGAGAATGGCAAGGCTTTTTTGACTCTGTTCCTAAATCAAACATAATTCAAACAGATTCTTATGCTTATGCCTTGCGAGATATACGGCATCAAGTAACAAGGTTTGGTTTAATCGAGGTAAATAGGACTCCAGTTGGTATTGTGCAAATACAAGAAATAAAATTATTTGGTATTATACACTTTATTTTCCTAGATAGAGGCCCTGTTTGGTTTAAAAAACCTGATGATAATATAATTGAAGCATTTTTTAATAAGTTTAATAGCATGTTTCCAAAAAGAATTGGTAGAAAAAGGCGGGTAATGCCTGAATTACCAGATAGTCTATTTTATTTAGAAATGATGAAGCGTTGTGGCTTTAAGAAAAAAGCCCAAGGCTATAGATCAATATGGCTTGATTTGTCATTATCTATGGATAACCTACGAGGCAACCTACATTCAAAATGGCGTAATACATTAAATAAAGCTGAGAAAAATGGCTTAAATATAATTGATAGCCCTGTATCTGTTTCTTTGCCATGGCTTTTAAATGTTTATATAAGGGATAGATTAAAGAAAAAATATAACGGTGCATCAGCAAAACTTATTGATAAACTTGTTTCATATGCTAAAGGTAAATCTCTATCCCCTTTATTGCTAAGGGCTGAGTATTCTGGCGGTGATGCCGCAGCTATATTAATTTTTATGCATGGCAGTACCGCAACATATCAAATTGGCTGGACTAATGATATTGGACGGGATAAAAGTGCTAATAATTTATTGTTATGGGAGGCTATAAAAATTCTAAAAAAACGAGGAATTAAATGGCTTGATTTAGGTGGAGTAAACCACGACACAGCACAAGGTGTAACAAAATTCAAACAACGCATGGGCGGCGAGCCTTATACGTTGCTTGGAGTGTTTTCTTAACGTATAATGAGCTATACATTTAACAAGAAAGAAATAAAATGAAATTTACATTAGCTTGGTTAAAAGATTATTTGGATACTAGTGCTTCACTAGATGAAATTAGCAAGACTTTAACCGATATAGGACTTGAAGTTGAGGATATAATTGATCCCGCATCTAAATTTGATGGCTTTGTTGTTGGTTTGGTTGAGGCTTGTGAAAAGCACCCTGATGCTGATCGTTTGAATGTCACCACTGTAAATACTGGCTCTGAAAAAATACAAGTCGTTTGTGGAGCGCCTAATTGCAAGTTGGGATTAAAGGGGATTTTTGCACCATCTGGTAGTTATATTTCTGGGCTTGATGTTACTTTGAAGAAAACTAAAATCAGAGGCATTGAATCAAATGGTATGCTCTGCTCTGAAAAAGAACTTGAATTATCTGACGAACATAAAGGTATTATAGAGCTGCCAGAGGATACAGAAATCGGTATTTCTGCCGCTAAAGCTATGGGTATTGATGACCCTATTATCGATATTGCCCTTACTCCTAATCGTGGCGATTGTGCAGGAATTTACGGTATTGCTAGAGATTTAGCAGCAACTGGATTAGGCACTCTAAAAACTCCTGAAATTAAAGCTATTAACGGAGATTTTTCATCAGAAACTACTGTTAGCATTAAAGATGAAGCTAAAGATGCTTGCCCAATGTTTATAGGTCGTGAAATTAAAAACATTAAAAATACAGATAGTCCAGACTGGTTGAAAAAGCGTTTGACTGCAATTGGTTTGCGTCCAATTTCTGTATTGGTTGATATCACTAATTATTTTACTATCGCACTTGGCAGACCACTGCATGTGTATGATGTGGCTAAATTACAAGGTAATATTCATGTTCGCTTTGCAAAAACAGGTGAAGAATTTGATGCGCTAGATGATAAACATTATA
This sequence comes from Alphaproteobacteria bacterium, assembly GCA_021775895.1. Lineage (GTDB taxonomy): Bacteria > Pseudomonadota > Alphaproteobacteria > Micavibrionales > CSBR16-224 > JAJFGX01. The sequence continues at coordinate 28,468 of JAJFGX010000020.1, forward strand.
AACTACAAGATGGAATGACCGCTATTTGTGACGATAGCGGAGTTTTAGGACTTGGCGGTATTGTTGGTGGAGTTTCATCATCTGTTGATGAAAATACAACTAATGTCTACTTAGAATGTGCTTGCTTTAATCCCGTTGATATTGCAACAACTGGTCGCTTATTACAGATTGATAGTGATGCTCGTTATCGTTTTGAGCGTGGGGTTGATCCTGAGTTTGCCAAAGATGGCATGGAGCTTGCAACTGCGATGATATTAGAGCTTTGTGGAGGTGATAATACAGCCATTAGCTCAACTTGTATTGCAGGGGAAGTTCCAAGGCTTGAAAAGACAGTTAAATATAATCCAGAGATAATAAAGAAATATAGTGGGTTAGATATTTCTAAGGAAGAGCAACAGCAAATCTTAAGCTCTTTAGGGTTTAGTGTTGTTCATGATACAAATGAATGGATAGTTACTGCCCCATCATGGCGACCAGATATTGATGGTAGAGCTGATATTGTAGAAGAAATTCTGCGTATCTATGGCTATGATAAAATCCAAGCCGTCGAACTTAAAGCTAATGATAATTTTATAGAGCCATTAGATTTACATCAAAAAAGACTTAGAAAGGCTCGCAAGGTTTTAGCATCTAGGGGAGTGTCTGAAACTGTAACTTGGTCTTTTATGTCTTCAAAAACAGTCGATTTACTTATCGAAAATGCATCTGAGGATAATAAGAATTTAATTATTTCTAACCCAATTAGTAGCGAATTAGACATGATGCGTCCGTCACTTTTGCCAAATCTTATAGAAGGTGCATCTCGTAATGTTGATCGTGGCTACCCTGATATAGGTTTATTTGAAATTGCGAACTCATATAATAATGCTAGTGCTGATGGACATGTGATGAATATTGCCTGTGTGCGTACAGGTATGAAGAATCTACGTCACTGGACTGGTGAAGATCGCTTAACAGATGCTTTTGATGTTAAAGCAGATACATTGGCAGTTTTAGAGGCCTGTAATGCTCCATCTAATTTACAAGTATCAACAGATGCTCCAACTTGGTATCATTCGGGGCGTTCTGGTTCTTTGCGTTTAGGTAAAAATATCCTCGCATATTTTGGTGAAATTAGTCCTATTTTATTACAAAAAATGGGTATTGATGTGCCAATGATGGGTTTTGAAATTTTTCCACATAATATACCAGTGCCAAAGAAACAAACAGGCTCTGCTAGAGGCTCTTTAAATGCTTCAGCATTGCAACCAGCAAAACGTGATTTTGCATTTTTAGTTGAAGATAATGTTAGTGCTGATAAGCTAATTAGAGCCGTTCGTTCTGCCGATAAGAACTTAATTGTCGCCGTAGATATATTTGATATTTATAAGGGCAAGGGGGTTGAAGACGGTAAAAAATCAGTGGCTCTATACGTTACTCTACAGCCGCAAGAAAAGACCTTAACTGACAATGATTTTGAAGCTCTAACTAAAGCTGTGATTGCCAATGTTGAACAGCAAACTGGTGGAGTGCTTAGAGGTTAAACTTCTTTTTAAAAATATTAGTAACTTCTTTATAAGCGAGTTCAATTATTTTGAATTTCTCCTCACGTTCTTCTTGTGTATGGTTCTCCATCATTTCAGCCTCATAACATAGTTTACTAAAATAAATAGCGCCAACCATTCCAGAACTACCTTTTAATTTATGAGCAATGTCATTCCAAGTCTCGCTTGTCTCTATGATAGATTGTGCTTTTAATTCTTGTAACGTTTCTTCAGTTTGCTTAAAAAAAGCATTAAGAAGCTCTTTAATTTCTTCATCAGTATCTACATAAAGTTTGATAGCAGAAGTATCCAAAACATCTTCAATATTACTATTTTCTTTTTCTTCTTCTTTTGCATTGAAGTCATCACTAAAATCGAACCAGTGGCTAAGTAATGTTCTAAATATATCAGCATCAATTGGTTTGCTAATATAATCATCCATACCAGCTTTAATACACTTATCTTTAGTATCCACCATAGCATCAGCAGTTAATGCCACAATTGGTATGTGTTTTTCTGTCCCTAACTCTAACTTCCTAATATTAATAGTTGCCTGATGACCATTTACGTTTGGCATGTGATAATCCATTAATATTATATCATATGAATTATTTTTATATGCCTCTATTGCCAGCTCTCCATCATCTACTAAATCATAGTGTTTAAATCCCATACGCTTTAATAGTTTTGCTATAAATATTTGGTTTAGCTTGTAATCTTCAGCTATAAGAACTTTAGCATCTTTAACTTTTATTTTATCAAATATTTCTTGTTTATCTTCTGATACTAATAATTTATTACCCTGTAATTCATCATATAAAGTATCTGTAGTTTCAAATGGAATACTAAACCAAAAAACAGATCCTTTATTTTCTTCACTCTCTACGCCTATTTCACCATCCATTAATTCTACAAGTTCTTTTGTTATAGCTAAACCTAAACCTGTACCGCCAAATTTCCTAGTCGTCGTCTCATCAGCTTGAGAGAATTTATCAAAGATAATCTCTAATTTTGATTCAGAAATACCGATACCTGTATCAGTAACAGTGCAAAGAAGTTCAATTGTTTTATCATCTATTTCATTAAAATCTATAACAATATCAACACCACCTTCTATAGTATATTTAATGGCGTTACCTATAAGGTTAGTAAGTATCCTGCCTAATCTAGTTGGGTCACCTATAATATAAGGCGGGTTATTTTGATTATATTTATAATCAAGTGTTATATTTTTTGCATTAGTTATTGATGTTAATGATTCAACAACACTTGCAAGCGTGTTTTTAAAGTCAAAACCAATTTCTTCTAAAGTAACTTCACCTGCCTCAACTTTAGAAAGATCTAGAATATCGTTAATAATATCAAGCAGGTAGGACGCAGATGTATAAATAATTTCTGCAGTTTCTTGCTCATCGCTCTTATTATCTAAGTCATCTATCAATATTTTAGTCATACCCAAAATACTATTTAATGGAGTGCGTAACTCATGTGACATATTTGCAAGAAAATCACTCTTAATTTTATTCGCATTCTCAGCCACTTGAATCGCTCGTTTAAGATCATTTTCATACATTCTGCGTGCTGTAACATCTATAAAATAAGTATTGAAAGTGGTTTCTTCATTATACTCTAATTTAACCGCAATTATTAAATATACTTTGCCATTAAAAGAAATTTCACTTTCCACCGTTTTTTTATTTAATTCATGGTTTTTCTTAAGCTCCGATCTAATAAAAT
>JAJFGX010000003.1 GCA_021775895.1 Alphaproteobacteria bacterium
TAAGCGAGCCATCTATGACTTCGTTAGCTGCATTTATGACAGCTGTACCAATTTCTTTATCTAATTCACCTAAGTCAATATTAGCAAGAGCTGCAGCTTTTTTCTGAATTCCTAAAGCACGAATTAAAGCTGTCGGCATCTTTTCACCACCAATTTTAAAATTTTGGCATGAACGTTCAGTTTGAGCTCCCCAATAACTATCAAAAGGGACGCTGATCTCTCCCATAGAATCAGTTTCTATTCTTGTTTTTGTCATGCTATTTCTCCATTAATTTTTTATCACAATATAACAGAGTAAGGTATGATGCAATTAATTATTGTTTATGAATTAGAGGATTTTCTATTGCCTCGACATCTTTTGGTACTGAACGCATCATTGCACGCTCTTTAGGGAAGACCATTTTAATGGTTGTACCAACATCTTTTTTACTGACTAACATAAAGCGACCTTGGTGTAGATTAATTAGAGCTTGTACAATCGATAAACCCAAACCAGTACCAGAGTTATCACGAGCCATTTCTGCTTCTGCCTGCCCAAAGGGCTCTAGGGCTTTTTCTATTTCTTTGTCGGTCATTCCAACACCATTATCTATCACTTCAATAATTATATTATTTTCACTGTCTAGGCTGGATTGAATTGTTATTTTTCCATCTTGAGGTGTAAATTTGACTGCGTTGCCTATGATGTTCATAAATATTTGCTTGAAGGCTAATTCTTCAGCAAAAATTCGTGGCAGCTCTTGTGGTATATCAACGGTTATTGCAACACGAGATTCTTTTATTTTATGGGATAAAAGTTCAAGCACAGATTGAACCACACGTAGAAGTGGAAATTCATTTTCTTTTAATTCACGCTCACCAATTTCAATTTGTGACAGGTCAAGAATATCATTTATTATATTTAAAAGTTGCTTGCCACTATTATGAATATCGGTGGCATATTCTTTATAAACTTCTTGCTCAATTTTCCCCATCACTTCATTGCGAATAATCTCTGAGAAACCGATTACAGCGTTTAATGGTGTTCTAAGTTCATGGCTCATATTTGCCATGAATTCTATTCTGGCTCTACTGGTTAACTCTGCTTCCATTTTTGCTGTGCGTAGGGCTATATCGGTTTCACGACGTTCTGTAATATCCCAAATAGTTCCTTCAAAATAATCAACATTATTATCATCATCATAAATTGTACGTAAATTTTCTAATATCCAAATATTCGAGTTATCTTTTTTGCGAACTTCAGATTCAATTCCTGTCATAATACCATGTTGAGTTAACTGCATTTCTAGTACAGATCTTTGGTTGGCATCAACATATATTTGTTCTACGATATTGTTGACAGAGCTCATTAAATCTTCTGAATCTTTATACCCTAGGATACTGGCAAAAGCTTGGTTTGAGTTTATAAGCTTGCCATTTGGAGCTACTTGATAAATTCCATTTAATGCATTTTTAAACATGTCTGTATATTTTTGTTCGACACTATGGTGGGCAAGTTCTGCTTGTTTTCTTTTTTCAATATTGGTGACAGTTCCTACAACTCTAGCTTTATTATTGGATAGCCGCATCATATTAAATGCAATTTCTACAAAACAATATTTGTCATCAAATAACTTGAAACGTGTCTCACGTCTATATGCACCGCGGTATCCTGCAGTAAATTCTGCAAATATTTCTTTATGGCTTTTGCGTTCCTCAGGGTGTATAAAATCAAATAAATTTTCACCTAATATTTTTTCATGGTTCTCCCATGTGTCATTTAAGAATACAAATTTTCCATCTTGTTCAATTTCAAAAATAATATCTGACACTGCATTTATAATCGCACGATATTCCCATTCACTTTTACGGAATTCGTTGATCATTTTCTTTTTCTCATTTTCCCAATTCAGTAGCTCATTATTTTTATCAGCAAGTGTTTCTGAGATATAGGCCAATTGACTTTCATTGCGGTATTGTCTGTGTATGTGCATACTTATTGCTAATAAAAATCCGCTACCAATTATAAGAATTGCTAATGGCAGAGATGTAAATATAATATAAGGCATTGTTGGATCAATTAGCATTTCTACTGTCCAGCTTTCGCCAGCCATCATCAATCCATATTCTAAATTAAGAGGCTTAAATAAACTGGTTTTTTTCGCATTACTATCTTCATAGCTATAATTAAATAAAACTTTGTTATTATAAGGTTCCCTTATTGTTATTTTACGCATATGTAAGTTTAATTTATCTTCATCAAAAGCAAAAATATTTTTAATGTTTGATATTAGCAGCAGGAAATCATAATCCCCATTTTTCTTTTTATTAGTAAAAAGCCAAGGAATACGACCTTCTTCTTTGCTGTGGTCTTTCACCCAGTAAATAGAAAAAGCTTTATCTATTTGTTCTGTGTTTAGTATAGCTTTATCCTTTGGAAATTCTGAAATATGCCGTAGGAATTTTCGTAGTTCAGGCGTTCTTTTCTCAACAGAATATTCAAGTATTGTATATTCAATATTTTCAGACATATGTCTCCACTTACTATCTTCTGGAGTGTACCATAATATCATATCAGCTAAGTTTGTTTTAGACATTATGTCCCAGATAAAATTAGAGTCCTCTGACTCTAATTCACCTGATTTTGATACTAAGTAATTATTTATAGTGTCTCCAGTGGCCTCTAAGCTATTAATGTTATCTTGAGCAATTTGTATAAAAGATTGGGTAATTCTTTTACTTTCAGAGGTCTTTAAATCACTAATGAAGAAATATACCATGCCTGCAATTGTAAAAATAACAGCGAAGCCTTTTAAAAAGAAATACAAGACATCGCTATAACCCTTACGAAGGTTGCTAGAATTGTTACCTGAGTAATCTGATTTTACTATATAATTATCAGCTTCAGATTTAGTTTTCTTAGGTGACATATTTATATAAATACCTCTCATTAATATCCATAATTAATAAGATATCAGTAAATGTATAAAATTTTATTAAAATTTAAAAAAATATCGTAATAAATTGATTATAAAAGAAAAAACAGAATACAAAGTTGTTGTTATTTGATTTTTCTGAAGTTTGATGCTTTGTAAGTACCTAGAGTTTTGATTTTTGTTGCAAAAAATGCAAGCTCTTCTAAAGCTAGTTGTAGAGATTTTTGTTCTGGGTGTGCCTCGACTTCACAATAAAATTGAGTGGAAGTGAACCTCCCACCTTCCATATAGCTCTCTAGTTTTGTCATGTTGATGTTGTTGGTTGCAAATCCACCAAGGGATTTATAAAGGACAGCTGGAATATTACGTACATTAAATAAAATAGAAGTTATATAGTTTTGTTCAGTAGAATATACAGGAGTGTTTTCTTGTTTAGATAGGACAATAAATCGAGTTGTATTGTAATCACTGTCTTCAATATTGCTTGCTAAGATTTCAAGTCCATATAATTCAGCTGCTAATGATGAAGCAATAGCCGCACATGTTTTATCATTCATCGTAGCAATTTTTTTTGCTGATTTTGCAGTGTCACCATATATAATTTCTTCTGCTTTCAGAGTGCGTATAAATTCTCGGCATTGTGGCAAAGCGTGTATATGGCTGTAAATATGTTTGATACTTGCCTTATCGCTACCAGCTACTCCTAACAGACAGTGGTGTATAGGCATGAAATATTCTTCTGTAATATAAAACCCACTATTTGGTAAAAGATGATGAATATCAGCCACACGACCTGCTATTGCATTATCGATAGGAATCATTGCGTATTGTGCATTACCTTGATTAAGAGTGTCAAAAACATCAGCGAAAGTATTGCGTGGTACTACTTCCATATCTGGACAAACTGTACGACAAGCCATATCAGAGTAAGCCCCTGCATGTCCTTGAAATGCTATTTTATCTTTCATTTTCTAATCCTATGTACTAAAAGAATAACTATTAATTAAACTCAAATATTATAATCCTAAATATAGAGAAAAGTATATGAATGATATTAAATTAAAAATTGGTACAAGAGGTAGCAAGCTTGCTTTGGCTCAAGCCTATGCGGTGCGTGATTTATTGCAAGAAGCTCATGCGGAGTTGGCGAAAGACGGTGCTATTGAAATTGTAATTATTGTTACAAGCGGTGATAGAATACAGGATAGAAGCTTACTTGAGGCTGGTGGTAAAGGGTTATTTACAAAAGAGATAGAAGAGGCATTAATTGCAGGTGAGATTGATATTGCTGTGCATTCAATGAAAGATGTTCCTGCTTGCCTGCCAGATGGATTAGAAATTGAATGTATTTTGCCTCGTGAAGAGCCATGGGACGCATTCTTATCACCAATAGCAAATACATTGTGGGAATTGCCAGAGGGAGCAACGCTTGGCACTTCTGGAGTTAGGCGTAAGGCTCTGGCTTTGGCCGCCAGACCAGACCTTAAAATAGAATTATTTAGAGGCAATGTGGATACTAGACTAAAAAAATTACATGATGGTGTGGTTGACGCTACCTTCTTGGCAGTGGCTGGACTTAATCGTTTGGGGCTGGAAAATGAAATCACTACAAAATTAACAGCAGAAGAAATGCTACCAGCCGCAGGCCAGGGGGCTGTTGGTATTGAAACTTGTATAAAAAATGAAAGTGCCAAAACATTATTAGCTAAAATACATTGTAAAAAAACTGCAATTTGTGTGCTAGCGGAACGTGCATTTATTAAAGTGCTTGATGGTTCTTGTCGAACGCCAATTGCTGCATATGCTTGTTTTGAGAATGAGGATAGCAATACCATGCATATTCAAGGTTTGGTAGCTAAACTTGATGGCTCTGAAATATGGTATGAAGAAGAATACGTTAGTGCTGACTTAAATGATACTAGATTTGCAATAGACGCTGGAGAAGCATTAGGAACTAAGGTAAAAGAGCAAATACCTGATGATGTATTTAAGGAATTATCTGTATTATGATGGTTCGAAAACCAATAGTGCTGATTACAAGACCTAAAGCACAGAATGATGAAATTATAAAAGATATAGAAAGCATCGGTTGTGGTGTTATAGCAGAGCCAATGCTTAATATAGTCCCAATAGAAATTGAGCTACCTGTTTTCTCTGAGGGTAATGATACAGGTTTTATTTTCACTAGTGGACGAGCTGTCGAGCTTTTTTGTTCTGATAACAATAAAATTACTAATCCTGTTTATGCAGTTGGAAGTAAAACAGCAGAAAGACTTGTTGATAATGGGTTTGAGTATATCGAATATGTTGCAGGTAACAGTAAGTCTATGCAGGAATATCTGTACAAAAATGAAAAGTTATTACCAAGTAGATTGCTACATATTTGTGGTGTACATATTGTAACTGAATTTAAATTAGAGTGCAGGAATATAGAAAAATTTACTATATATAATGCTGAAAGTGTTTCAAGTTTCACTGAAAATTTAAAGTCTGAGATAGAGAATATTGATATTGTGCTTTTTTATTCTGCTCGCAGTGCAGAAACTTTTATAAAGTTGATAAAACAATATGCACTGGAAGAAAAATGTGCTTCAATGATTGTGCTGTGTATAAGTGAACGGATAGCTGAATCTATACAAGATACACAATGGGGTAATATACTTATTGCTAGTAAATCCGATAATAAGTCTATGATTAATACTTTGAGAGAAATTTATAGGGATATATTAAAGTGACAAACAAAACAGAAGCATTGCCAGTAGAAAAAATAATTGAACAATTTGGTGGAATTAGACCTCTAGCAAAGATACTAGGTTTATCACCTAGTACAGTTCAAGGCTGGAAACAGCGTGGTGCTATACCTGAGAGCCGTCTTAAAGAAGTTATAGATGCAGCGGAGCAGGAAAATATTGATATTTATAAAGTCTTTGATAAAGAAAAAAATGATAGTCACGAACCTATAGGACAAAAAGTAATTATTTCGTCTGAGCCTGAACATAGAGATAATCAAGACCGTAGGGAAGGTGTTGATCGACGTAAAGGTCGTGACCCAAATTATAAGGGCAAAGATAGAAGGCAGGGAGTATCTCGCAGATCAGGTATTGATCGTCGTGTACTAAGAGAAAAAAGACGTAAGAAAGTTGTTTTTCAAGAAAAATGGGCATTTGTTGAGCGTATGGTATTGTCAGCTTCTATTTTGTATATGCTAAGCACTTTGGCTTTTATGTTTATAATGGGGCCTGAATACCATGCAGCACTTATAAAATCTCGCCAAATAGATGCTTTAGAGAAAAAAATACAGTCTATGGGAATGGAATTAGTTGATTTAAAAACACAAAAAACAAAAGGCTCTTTTGCAGGTAGCTTAAACAACCGCATTGAAGCACTAGATAAAAAGGCTGCAGAAATATCACGTCAATTTGATGCTGCGGGTAAATTAGGCGGTATGGCGATTCAAGGTCGTATAAATAAGTTAGAAAACAAAGTTACAACATTAAATGGTCTGCTTGGTAGAATTGACATTTTAAATAATTCTGGCTCTGTAAAAGATGGTGAAGCAGAAAGTGAGCTGCAACAGATTATTATGGCGTTGAAAGGCGATGTTAGTCGACTTGATAAAGAGGTGGGAACGGTTAGAAATGAAAATTCAATCGTTACACAAATTTTGCAAGATGTTAGTAAGCAAGATTTAGGTGCGGCGGCCATGCTAGTAGCATTAGGACAGTTTCGTGAAGGTGTTAATAGCGAAAAACCATTCACAGATGATCTTGGTATTATTAAAGATTTAATCGGCAATAATCCAGAACTGCAAACCGCAGTTGATAAATTAGCGCCATTTGCAGAAACTGGAGTTTTAAGTACTTCTGGTCTTCAAAGTAAATTTGGTGATATGGCATCAGATATTATAATGTCTAGTGCGGATGGTTCAGCTATGAATTCAAAAGTGATGGAACATCTGGGGAATTTAGTTACAGTGACTAAAGATGGTCAGCCAATTTTGACAAAAAATAATAAAGTAGTATCAGTGGTTAATAAGGCAAATCAGCAAATTGAAAAAGGTGATATTGGTGGTGCTGTTAGGACATTAAAGACTCTGGAAGGCCCAGCTGGAACAGAGGCTAAGAAATGGATAAGGTTGGCAAAAGGAAATTTACTGGCAAAACAGACTAACACAATGATTTCAAAAAATTTATTGTCACGTATATCATCTGGTCGTAAGTTATCAATTGGTAATTTAGAGACTTTTTTAAATAGAAACTTTATTCAGCCTTTGGGATTGCCAAAACCAGACAAGCTTAATCTAAAATGGGATCCAACAAAGCATAAAAATGATAGCATTGTTATTGAGTATTAATAATATTACCT
>JAJFGX010000021.1 GCA_021775895.1 Alphaproteobacteria bacterium
TGTTAAATCTGCGGCAGTTCTGGCGGTCGAACCTGCAACGAAGTATTTCATCAGTTCTAATTGCTTATTTCTTGTTAATTTACAGTGCTTTATATACATAGACAATCCTAACATTTTTAAATGTTAGGTGTCAGCCCCTAAGTTAATTATGCGTGGATATATCGATACAATTGATAATGGATATGACCATAAACGCAGTAATATATTAATAAGTGGTCGTGACAGAGTTGCTGACTTACTAGATTGTGCCGCCGTTGTCGATGGAGCTCATGAATATAAAAATCAGAAACTTAATGCGGTTATTGAAGCTATATTAAAACCGTATGCAATACCTCTTACAGTATCAGCTGATATTGGAAAAGAATTTACACGAATTGCCATTAATCCTGGCGAAACAGCTTTTGAATTAATAGAGAGAGTATGCAGATATAGAGCTATATTGCCTATTAGTGATGGTGTTGGTGGATTGCATTTAGTTAAGCCTAGCACAGAGGATACTGGTGTCTCTTTAATTTATGGTGAAAATATATTACAAGCATCTGCCTCAATGGATTACAGAGATTTATTTAGTGAGTATATTTTTAAAGCTCAATCTGAAGCCGATGATTTTACAACCGCAGAAAAAAGTGCCAGCCCGATAGGTCGAGCGATTGACGATAAAGTAAAACGTTATCGTCCACATGTTGAAATAGCAGAGATGCAAGGACATAGCCAGACATTGTCAGAGCGAGCAGAATGGCAAAAGAAATTTAATAGAGCAAGAGCCTTAAAAGTTAGCTGCACGGTTCAAGGTCTTAACGTCTCAAAAAATGGTGAGCTCTGGATGCCAAACACTATTGTCCATGTTAAATGTCCAAAGCTTCAATTAGATAGGTCAATGTTAATAACTGCTGTTACCTTTAAGCAAGATAGTAGCACTCAAACAACACTTGATATGACTTTGCCAAAGGCTTTTGATTTACCTGCAATTAAAGAGCCTAAAAATGATGACGTGTGGGGGGCGTTATAATATGGATTTCCCTACAAAAAAGTATTCAGTAATTTATGCCGACCCACCTTGGAATTTTAAAAGTTGGTCTAAGGCTGGTGAAGGTCGCAACCCTAATAAGCATTACCCATGCATGAAACTAAAAGATATAAAAGCGTTGCCTGTTCAGTTTTGCACCGCCGATGATTGTGTTTTATTTATGTGGGCAACATATCCTCTATTGCCACAGGCATTTGAAGTTATTGATGCATGGGGTTTTAAATACAAAACAGTGGCTTTTACTTGGGTTAAAGAAAATAAAGTGTCAGATGGCTTATTTATGGGCGGTGGATACTGGACACGATCAAATGCAGAAATATGTTTATTGGCGACTAGAGGCAAACCAAAGCGTCTAGCCAATAATGTTAGGCAAGTTATAGTTTCAAAACGCCAAGAACACTCTAGAAAGCCAAAAGAAATTTACGGTCGCATTGAAAGATTGGTGGGCGGTGAGAAAATAGAGCTATTTGCTAGGCAACAAATTAATGGTTGGGATGCTTGGGGCAATGAAACAGATAAATTTAGGGAGACTGTTTAATGCGTGCAATTAGTAAAATGATAGCTCCTTTAAAACGCAGGATATATTTAATGCTTGGTCGTGCGGTGTTGAGAGCCGTACAAGATGATACTATTCATCAATATGTTCAAATATCGGCTTTAGCTGGTGAGACAAAAGATAAAGTAGAGAGAATTCAGGAATATGGCTTTACGAGTAACCCACATTCAGGAGCACAAGTAGTGTTTATTAACTTTGCTGGTAGCCGTGAACACCCTGCCGTTATCGCAATAGATGATCCAAGGTATAGAAAGAATAATTTAGCAACTGGAGAGGTCGCTATCTATACCGATGAGGGTGATTTTATTCATTTAAAACGTGGTGGAATTGTTGAAGTTAAAGCGACAACAAAACTGCGTATAGATACACCACTGCTTGAGGTTACAGGTGAAATTAAAGACCGTAGCGATACCGATGGGAAAACAATGAAAAATATGCGTGATACTTATAACTCGCATATCCACACTGGAGATAGCGGTGGTAGCACAAGCTCTCCACAAACGAGTATGTAGATATGATAAAAATTGATTTTAACATTGATGATAATATTATGGATTTGGTCGCTGATAAAAGTTTATCCAATGATGGTGATTTAGCAACAGCTGTTATCATTAGTCTTTTTACAGATAGGCGTGCTGGAATTGATGATGTTCTGCCTGAGTTTACAGGAGACAAATCTATTGTTCCTGAAGACCGCAAAGGCTGGGTTGGTGATGCTTTACCTGATGTTGATGGTGACCGAATAGGCTCAAGGCTTTGGCTTTTAAGTAGAGCCAAGCAAACAGAAGAAACAAGGCAACTTGCTATTGAGTACGCAAAAGAAGCACTGCAATGGATGATTGATGATGGTCATGTATTGTTTATAGATATAAAAGCTGAGTGGGTAGCATATGAGCGTTTGCAGTTATCAGTAGGACTTGAAACATTTAGTGGCTCTGATGTTGTGTATGTGCTAACTAATGTTGGAGGTATTGCTCATGTCTTATAATCGTCCAACACCTCAAGAATTACTAGAGCGTATTCAAACAGAATTTGATGTTGCTTTACCTGGTTCGGATGCAAGATTAAGGCGTACAGTTGAAAATGTACTGGCTCGTGTATTAGTAATCGCAAGCCATGACTTAAACGGCTTTATAGAATATTTATCTAAGCAAATTCTTGTGGCAACGGCAGACTTAGAATTTTTAGAGCGTCATGCTGATATTTGGGGTATATCAAGAAAACAAGCAACAAAGGCTATTGGCTCTGTTGATTTTATAGGAACTGATGCTACGGTTATTCCTTTAGGCACAACAATTCAACGTGGTGATGGTGTTCAATATGTGACTGATGCAGATATAACTATTGTAGCTGGTGTTGGAAATGGTGCAGTTACGGCAATTATAGCAGGTTCTAATGCTAACTTAGCCGTTGGTGCAAAGCTTAATCTTATTAGCCCTATACCAGGAATTCAAAGTGAAGCAACTGTAGATTCTGGTAGTCTTGCTGGTGGTACAGATACGGAAACAGATGTTTCTTTATCCTCAAGAATTATCGCACGCATTCAGCAACCACCACATGGCGGTGCTGCATTTGATTATGAAACTTGGGCAAAAGAGGTCGCAGGTGTTACAAGGGCGTGGGTCTACCCTGAACAATTAGGGGCTGGGACTGTTAGCGTCACTTTTGTAATGGACGATAACGCAACATCTATTATTCCCATTGCAGCTGATGTCACTGCTGTACAAAACTATATTGATGATACGTCTAGAAAGCCAGCAACTGCAGATGTAACTGTATTTGCACCGACGCCAATTGATGTGGATTTTAATATAACAATTAGTCCAAATACTGTAGTTGTTCAAACGGCTATTAAAGCTGAGCTTTAAGACCTGTTTAAGCGTGAGTCTGAGCCAGCTGGAACTATGTATCTATCAAGAATACAAGAGGCTATTTCTTTAGCGGTTGGGGAGTTCGATCATACACTTAATAGTCCAACGGCTAATGAAGTTAGAGGTTATGGAGAAATTTCAATGGTAGGTAGTTTTACATGGAGTTAATAAGTTGAGTAACAAAGATGCATATTTAAGCCAATTAAAGGCATTACTACCTAGTGGCACAGCTTTTTCACAGCAAAGTGGAACAGTGCTTGAAAGTGTTTTATCTGTTTTTGCTGCAGAGTTTGCTAAGGTTGAGACTAAATCACTTGATTTAATTCGTGAAGCAGATCCACGCACTACAATTGAATTATTGCTAGATTGGGAAGCCGAGGCTGGTTTACCAGATACATGCATAGGATCTGATGGAACTTTACAAGAGAGGCGTGACTTATTGCTTCAACGTCTTACATCTCGTGGTGGTCAAGCTGTAGATTTTTTTATTGAGGTAGCCAGTTTACTTGGTTACTTGATTACAATTGAAGAACATCGTCCTTTTGTTTGCGGAAAATCAAAATGTGGAGATACATCAGGCGGTGCGACCACAGATGATCTTAAAATTAGATATCATTGGACAATTACAGTTCCGAACGCACGCTTAACAAATTTTAAAACAGGTGTAAGCCGTTGCGGAGAAAGTCTTGGTAAATTCACGCAAGCAAGCGATTTATTATGTGTGTTTAATAGAATTAAGCCAGCCCATACAGTAATGCATTTAAACTATGAAGGAGTGTAAAATATGAAATATAACCCACCAGTTGGCGGAGCAGCCGATGATCCATATGTTGATGAAGATCCAGGAACTGGCACAGCAGGCTCAATAGTATCAGGAGCAGCGATTGAGCATGTACAGCGTGAAATTGTTGATACGATTACGCAAGCAGGATTAACGCCAAGTGAGGTTGATTTAACTCAGCTTTATGGTGCTATTGTCGCAATAGTTGCATCAAATGGAGTAGCTGATGCCTCAGAAACAGTAAAAGGTATAGTCGAGCGTGCAACAGATGCAGAAGTTACAACAGGTACAGATACAGCTCGTTATATGTCAGTGAAGCAAATTGTGGATGCAATTGCAGCCGCAGCCACTGTGGAACAACTTAAGGCTTGGGTTAATTTCAATGGCATAGGGACAGTTGCAATCAGGGATAGTTACAACGTTAGCAGTATCACGGATAATGGAACAGCCGATTATACTGTCAATTTTACAACCAGTTTCGCCAACGCTAACTATGTAGGTAATGTTACAACTGGCTCAGACACTATATTAAGTAATGTCTACGGACTTTTTCCAGTGAAAGCATCACCAACAGTTAGTGCAGCTAGAATTGGTGTTAATACTAGTAATAATGTTGCCATCGACACCGAATATGTATTCGCAACTTTTTTTGGAGATCAATAATGAAAAGAATAGTAATAAATAATGGCGACGGAACAGTAGGTATAATGATTCCTGCCCCTAAAGAATTAGAAAAAATGTCTATAGAGGATATAGCAACGAAAGATGTACCGAATAACTTAACCTATCGTATCACTGATACGGTTAATATCCCAAGTGATAAAATTTTTCGTGAGGCATGGACTGACGATAATCCAACAGAGACAGTTGATATTGATATGCCTAAAGCTCGTGAAATTCATATGAATAAGATACGTGAATTGCGAAATAAGAAGTTAAGTGAACTTGATATAGAAACAATGCGTGGAAAAAATGTAGAGCTTGAAAAGCAAACACTTAGAGATATTCCGCAAAATTTAGATTTATCAATGATTGCTACACCAGAGGAATTGAAGTTAACAATACCTAAAGAGCTGAATTAAACTAAAAGCTCCTGTTAAATAAAGGCGGGAGTTAGAGTGCTGAAACACTCTAAACAGCGTATAATGACTACGCATGACATAAAGCCACCCCGCCACCGTTCGAACGGCAGGGATAATGTAGGAGATAAATGACATGAAGTCCATGCGTAAAATTGAATTAACAAAACCAGTAGCACCTTATTTAGGTGGTAAATTCCGCCTTGCTAAAACTATTACAAAATACATAGATAGTATTAATCATGAAATATATGCCGAACCATTTGTTGGTATGGGTGGTATTTTTCTTCGAAGAACTTTAATTCCAAAATCAGAAGCTATTAATGATTATAATGGTGATGTTGCTAACTTTTTTAGAATCCTGCAACGCCACTATATTCCATTTATTGAAATGATACGTTGGCAAATCACAACTAGAGCAGAATTTGTAAGGTTAAGTGAGACGAACCCCAAAACTTTAACTGATTTAGAAAATGCTGCTAGATTTTTATATCTACAGCGTACTGCTTTTGGCGGAAAAACATCAGGACGTAACTTTGGCGTATCTGTTGACAGGTCTTCTAGGTTTAATGTTACAAAGCTCATTCCCATGTTAGAAGACTTGCATACTAGATTATCTGGTGTTGTGATTGAGTGTTTGGACTATAAGCAATTTATAAATAGATATGATCGTGACAATACTTTATTTTATCTTGATCCGCCATATTACGGTAATGAAAACGACTACGGCAAAGGGCTGTTTAGCAGAGATGAATTCACAGAAATGGCAAAGCTTTTAAAGGACATTAAAGGTACGTTTATATTGTCATTAAATGACCGTGAAGAAATTAGAGATATCTTTAAAGGTTTTTACATGCAGGGCGTAAAAACCACATATACAGTTAGTATTGGTAGCCATAACACCAAGGCAAAAGAACTGTTAATTTCAAATAAAGATATATTTACATAGGGTTGGCAGGTTTAAGTTGCTGACAGTAGGTGTAGCGACCTATCACCCCACCATTAATAATAAAGGAGAATAAATAATGTTAGTTTGGATATTTTTAGTAATTTTAATTGTGAGTGTGTTTGGTGCGTTTGCATGGGCTATATCTGGTGAACCAGACGGTATTCCGTTGGGCTTTGGTTTAGTGTTTGTTGTAAATGCAATACCTGTTATGATTTTTGCTGTCTCAGTAGAAAGTCATGTATCAGACCTATCAATTGTGAGGCAAGGTTATCGTGTTGTTGAAGTAAAGCAACAGGCGATAAAAGATATTGACGACCAAATACGAGACTTGAATATACCTAAGATGGGGTTGTTGAATGCCGATACACCTTACAAATCTCTTGTCGAGGCTAAGGTTAAATTTGTACAGGAATTATCAGATGCACGTACTAATATTGCCGAAGCAAAGATTGATATTGAGTCAAGGTCAATAGGCATAATGTCAGGAGTTGTTACGATTTACGGTAGGGAATAATTACAGTAAAGAGATACTAATCTCAAATAAAAATATATTTAAGGAAACAAAACAATGACAAAAGAAACGAATGTAAGTCTATTCTACAGTGAAACCAGCAAATCGTTATCTAGTTCACGGAAATCTATAGATTTAATTAATCAAAAAATATATAGCTTTTCGTCTGGAATTATAGCCTTGTTAGGTATTTTTTCTGCTTGGATTGCAGGGCAAGAAGGGCTTATCTTTTCAAAAATTACATTGGTATTAGGGTTCCTTATTGCTTTACGGTTTTTGATAAAAGCTTTAAAGACTGTAGATGTTTATGGAGATGGTGTTGAACCTCGTGCCTATATGAATGATGATAATTTACCTCTATATAATGAAGATGAATTTAAAATTACAGTTATAAAAGGTTTCCAAACCAAAATAGATGGTAATAAATCCGTTGCTATGATGCGTGGTAGATACTTAAATCATAGTATTGAAACATCATGGTGGACAATACTTTTAACCATTATTTCTTTTTTTGTGGAGCTCTGTTTTCTATAGGTTTGTTATTACTTGCAGCTTCTGACCTTTCAGGTATATAAGGTCTTGGCTTTGGTGGAGATTGTGCTGGCTTTTTATTTTTGTCAGACATGTTTATAACCTTTTTAATTTTATGTTTTATGGAATCTAATTCTGGTGTTAATACACCTTAGAGTCAAGCCATTATATTTTTGCCATTCTAACTGTCTTGTCACGCCATTCTAACTGTCCCGCTACAAAAAAGTATAAGAATATGCCCTTCCATCATATTAAGAATAATGAAAATCGGTGTTTTTTACAAATATTTTTTCTATATTTAACTAGACAATATTCGGCGCTTAAGCCTGAACAACTTGCATAAGATTTCCATAAATATACAGCATTGACATATCGATGAAATCTTCGCTAAGATTAATTGAGAAACCCGTTATCTCTCGCGTAAAATTCAATTGGTCACGAAGAAATGATATTGAGCAGCTATGTATCAAAATACAGAGACAGGAAAACCGCACTTAAAGTTTTAAAAAGCTAATTCCAAAATACGGTAAACTCAGACAAGAAAACAGACGCTACTCGAGCAACTTGGTTGAAAACACACATCTAAATTTTCGACGGCAAGAAAAGATCATGAACAAGTTTGGATCCATGCTAATTACCTTAATCTCCTTAATCTCTTAAATCATCAACGCCAAATCCAAAAAAGACAAACATTAAAAAAATACGCTATGCCACCCTCACCCAGTGGAAAAATATTTGTATAAGACAAAATTATACTATTCGCAAATTGAGAGAACAGTTTGCTTTAGTCAGACAGAACCTTATATTTCTCTAAGAGCCTTATTTTGCATAACCCAAAAAGGTTTTAAAATAGCATGTAGAATAGATATTTTACCAGATATTATGCTAATATCTACAGTCATGCCTGGATATATTACTTGAGACAAGCCTAAATCTGATTTATTAAGAGATGCTCTAATTTGATAATATTCTTGGTTTTGGTTGTCCGTAAAACTATCTGCACTGATATAGTCTAAGTTACCACTTACTCCACCATAAATAGTATAATCATATGCTGTTATTTTAGCCATGATAGAAAGACCCGGCCAAATTTTTCCTCTATCATTTGTTGATACCTTACCCTCAATAATCAAAGTTTCATTAATAGGTATAATTTCAGCAAGTTTTCCGCCTGGCTGCACAATACCACCTATCGTGTTGATATATATTTTATTCACTAACCCATCTACAGGTGATTTTATAGATGTTCTAATAACTTGATCTTCTAGTGTTTGAATACGTTCTTTTAATTTTCTTATACTAATTTTAACAGATACTATTTCTTCACCAACTTCAGAACGTCTTTTTTGTTTATTTTCATTTATTATATTAGATAACTCTGAAATTTCACTTTTGACTATTGGTTTTTCTTTTTTACTTTTCAAGATGCGTGTTTCAAGCTCTCTTACAGTACTGAAAACATCTAAATATTGGCTCCTTGAAGCCGCTCCTTTTTTTCTAAGTTTTGATTTAATTTCTAATTGTTCATTAGCTACTAATAACTCTCTTTTTATACTTTTTATGCTTGAATCTAATTCATTGAGTCTTAAAATTTTTTGTGCTATTCTCTTATTAAATACTTCTAAATTACTTTTATATTCAGATTTTCTATCTTGAAAAATTTGTTTTTCAGATTCTATTATTCCAAAATATTTATCATTGAAGTCAGAAGAATAAGTAAGATTGTCATCTTCATTTAGTTCCGACAAGAGGCGGATTTTTTTTATTTCGAAAGCGTTAAGAGAGATTATAAGCTCTTGTAATTCTGACTCTGCATTTTGGTTTTTTATATAGAATAAAACATCACCTTTTTTGATCGCTCCACCTTCTACAACATTAATTGCATTAATAATTCCTCCTTCTAGATGTTGAATAACTCTAATTTTACCAGAAGGAATAACACGACCTGTAGCCCTTACATGCTCATCTATTTCTGTAAATGACGCCCATATAAAAAACACGATTAAGCAAGAAATAACTATAATAAAAACGGGGCGATAAGACCAATATTCATCTACTCTTACAAAATAATCCTTCATTTCTTATCCTGATATCTTTTTTAAAATTTCATCTCTGTCACCATCTGCAATCAATCGTCCAGAATCCAACAAAATCAACCTATCAACTAATGATAATAAACTTGTTCTGTGAGTAATCATAATAAAGGTCTTATTTTTAATGTAGTCTTTTAATTTTGTTTTTACATGATATTCTAAAGCACTATCCATTCCTGTAGTAGGCTCATCAAAAACTAAAATCTGGGGCTTCATTACTATTGCCCTTGCAATTGATATTGCTTGTCTTTGTCCGCCTGACAATCTAACTCCTTGCTCTCCAACTTCCATATCTAAACCCTGCGATGTATTATTCATAACAACGTCAAGACCCGACATAAAAACAGCCTCTTCTATATCATTTTTATCAATATTATCTCTTCCTAATGTTATATTATACAGTATAGATCCTTGAAAAAACAAGCTGTCCTGAGGTGCATAAGAAATACTACGTCTTAATTCTGTATTGGGAATAACTTTGTAATTAAAACCATCTAAAGTTAATTCCCCTTCCGTTGGTTCAATTAAACCAGCTATAACTTTTGCTAAAGTTGATTTTCCCGCCGCTGTTTTTCCAATAAGGCCTATATGCTGTCTACTAGATATTGATAGGTTAAGCTTATGTAAAGCATGACTCTGTTGTGTTTCATATTTGTAAGATATATCTTTTATTTGTATTTCACCTATAAAGGGACCTTTAGTTGATTTATGAATATTTTTAGAATTATTGCTATCAAGCGAAAAGAAAACGTCTATAGCTCTTAAAATATCATTTGATTGTTTTAGCCGAGCAAGAAGAGAGGAAAAATTCATCACAGGACCAATTGCTCTGGCTGATAATATAGTGCATGTAATAAGACCACCTATAGTTAAATTGCCTTCCTGTATTTGGTAAACACCAAAAAATATAACAAAAACATGGCAAATTTGGCTAGCTGTAAATGTAAAGTTTGAAATAAATGCTATTATAAAATTATTATACCTTGATGCTCTAGAAGCTTTAGAAATACTAATATCCCATTGAAATAACCTATTACTATTCGCACCGAACATTTTTAATGCCTGCATGCCAACAAGTGTTTCAATAAGTAGATTTGATTTACTTTGAATGGCCGCAAAATAGTCTTCTGTAATTCTTCCTATAGGTATATGCACCAATAAATTTGAAATAATTATAATAATAATTATAATTATAGGGACAGAAACAAGGATAGGTGATAATAGATATATAATAAAAAGAAAAAGAACTATAAAAGGTAAATCAACCAATGTTGGTACAAGTCGTCCAGCAAAAAACTCTCTAACAGAGTGTAGTTCTCTAAACATATTTGCTTGTTCACCAATGGATAATTTAAGTTCTGATACTTTAGTACAAAGTAACTTTTCCATTAATTTGAAATCATATTCATTGCCAAGTTTTTCTGTAAGTTTTTCTAGAATATAGGCTCTAATAGTCTTGAATATAAAATCAAAAATTAAAGCAAATAAAACTCCAATAGTTAGTACAGCTAGCGTCTCTTCTGCAAAGTTTATAATAACACGATCATAAACATTTAAAGAAAATAAAGGTATGGCTAAAACAAGTAAATTAATAAATAAAGAACAAAAAATAATTTCGTAATAACTACCCCAGTGCTTTGCAATAGGCTTCCAAAACCAGTCTAATGGCTTTCTTCTTTTCATATGTGATGCATAAGAACTAATATCATCAGATATAGGGACAATATAGAGAACATTTCCGTTATAAGGGTTATTAATTAGTGTATCTTCTTGATTTTCATTACTTGCAAAAACGTAACGTTCTGATCCAAAAATATCTTTAGACATTACTAAAGCAATGCTTTTATCATCTATCTCTACTAATGCTGGTATTTTTATATTAGATATATTTAATAGTTTTACTTTTTCTAAACGAGCCTCAAAACCAATACTTTCTAAAAATCTAGATATACAAGAAAGATTACTTTCATTTTGCTTTAAAGGTATATCATGCAGAATACCTTCTAAGTCTAGATTTAAGTCATAAAAGGACAATAAAGTATCTAGAATTTGTTTTATTTGACTATCTAAAAACGTCTGAGTTATAAGTTCTTCTGTGTTTTTTTTATTGTCCATAACACCCCACCTTCAACAAGTTTCACAAAAAAAATGTTGGTCAATAAGACTTGAAAGCAACAGCATTTTATAAGAATTGTTATACATACTATTAAATAATTTTATCTCTTTTAATCTAGCAGAATTTAGCCTTTCAGAACTTTCAATTAATTCAATAATATTAATATTTCCAAGCTCAAAATTTTCTTTATTAAGTTCTTTAAGTGCAATACTCGAATTAATCTCTTCTTTCGTAACTTCTAATGAATAAACATTAGACCTTATTTGATTATATGCCAACTTTATATCGCGCCTATGTTCTTTTATAATTTTATTACGACGAATAGCCAGTTCATTTATTTGATTATTAACTCTTTTTTTTGTTGCCTGACGTTTAAATCCATCAAAAATTTGATAATTCATGCGAACACCCGCAGAAAGCTCTCTTTCTCTACCTATATTACCGCCATTGTTATGTTTTTGGTTAGCATTTACTTCAAAAGTAAATTTAGGGAAAAATTTAGCTTTCTCAACTTGCATTTGATGTTGCATAGCCTCAATTTCATAGTCTGTGGAAACGACTAGACTATTATTTTTTTCTAATAAAGATAAATAATAGCCTAGATCAATCTTATCTGGCTCTAATTTCTCTGGATACGAAGCTATAAAACCTGGTGGTAACTTTCCTGTTAAATACTCAAGTTTACTTACTGCATCATTTAATGATGATGATGCTTTATTTAATTCTGTATTAGCAGATGATAAACGTGATTCAGCATAATCAATAACCGCTTTCCCCACTGATCCAACCTCATATTGTAATTTAATTACTTCGATAGTTTCTTTAATATTAGCCACTAAATCAGTTATTGTTTTATATTCTTCTTGATACCTAATTACATTAAAATATATTTTTATAGTTTCTGTCATTATTTCTTCTACTTTTGACTGAGTTTTCCAAAAAGAAGATTCTTTTAATTTTCCTCTACGGTTTATTTCTTCTTTTATCCCAAACCCATCAAACAATGCCTGTTCTAAAGTTACACCAACACTTCCATTATAGGTAGCATCACTGTTTGCTGGATTAGTTCCAGCAGAAGGGTCTCTAAACTCTCTTTCTCCTTTAATATTAAGGTTTACCTGAGGGTAATTTTTAGACTGAGCTTCTTTAATAAAGTTTTGTGCTTGACTATAACGCTCCCAAGAAATTTCAATATCTGGATTATTATTTAAAGCAAACATAATAATACTATTCAAAGAAAGCTTTATAGATAAATCATTTGATGACGAGAAAGCATGATTACTAAAAAGTAAAGTAGAACAAAAAATAAAAATTAAAACCAAGCACCTATATAACATATTATCCCTATTTATCTCTTAACTAACTCTACTCTAACCCAATGAAACTTTTCATCAATTTCATATCCTTTAACTAATTTAGGCAGAATAAATTCTGGATCAATATCAGAATTCATAATAACATTTCGTACATTTAACATTCTAGCAACCGCTATTTTTTTTGCCATTGTAGACACTCCACCTTCAGATTTAGATGCAAAAACATTAACTCTATACTCTGTAATATCTATCCCTTCAAAATATGATTGAAGTTTTTCTTTCATTTCAATTTTTATTTCTGGTAAAATAGATATAGAATCTGTACCAAAAAAAACTGTAAACCCTTTCACTTCTGCACTATCTAATATTGTTTGTTCTTTGGATTCCGCAAATTGAGTTTGTATTTGTGAAAATTCAAAATTATTTTCAGTTTTTACATTCTCTGCTGCTATTTTGGATTCAACTTTACTTACAAAGATTAGCATATGAAAATACAACGAAGTTGCTACGATTAGTAAAAAAAATACAAACATAATAATAACTGCAGATAATATATCAACAAATCCAGGCCAAGCTAAAGCACTTAAATCACCCTCATCATTATCCATAGTTTACTTGCCTTTAATTTATATTACTAAATTCTTCATCTGTATCCAAGTTTAGAAATTCTTTTAATTTATCTTCATTTATTGTTTCCATTTGACCCATAACTAAGTTCATTTCTTGTATTATTTTCTCTAGCTTTGTTTCAATCTTAGATATATCTACATTCTCTGTTTTATTATCTAAAACAGTGTTAAGGATTTTTTCCTGCTTTTGATTGCTTTGATTTATTTCATTATTAATTATAATTAGAGTCTTACCAAGTTTTTCATTTAATTCATTACCAATCTCTATATTACTTCCTTGTATTTTAATTACCTCTTTTATTCCGTCCAAACCAGAAGAAATGTTAACACTTAACTCCTCCCAATTTATATGGTTAACAGAATTAAACTCACTGAAATATTTCTTTATTTCCGACAGTCCTGTATCAATAGACGTTGTATTATCACTTATTTTATTCGACACTTCTAAAATAGAGCTTATTGGGACAACTGCATCACAAATGCTATTTAAGCAAACATTAGTATCATTCTGAGAACTATGTATCGCATTAATATTCTTAGACAACGAATTACTGGCATTAGAAATACTATTTAAGTGAATATTAGTATCCTTTCTAAAACCATCTATCATATTAACATTCTTCGACAACAAATCAACAATATCAATACTCTGCTTATCTATGCTTTTTGCTATTATTTTGAATGTTTCATTTGTAGCTTGTGTTTGCACAACTATTGATTTCTGATTTTTTTCTATTTCAACCAAAATATCGTTCTCTTTAACAAGGGACTTTATAGTTTCAACTAAAGAATAAGTAAGAGCACTTATTTGCTTGTTTGTTTTAACGGAAAGGTAAACAAAACCGGTCAACCATTTTTTAAGATCTTCACTCTTTGCAGGAATATTATTTTCTTGTTTGGTATCATTAGCTGGATTATATGTTGGTATTTGATCATCAATCCAACGACCAACATTCTCAATAAATTTATCCTGTGCTCCTCCACATAAATGATTAAAAAAACCAATAAGTAAAGATCCAGACAAACCAAACAATGATGAACTAAACGCTAACCCCATACCCTGTAATGGAGCAGATAAAGAAGAAATGAAACCACTCATTTGTGCCTCATCAACAGCACCACCTTCGCCACCACCCATGCCTGACATATTTCCCATAACAGCGCCAACGGCATCAATTGTAGTTAACAGACCTAGAAAAGTCCCAAGAAGACCTAACATTACAAGTATACCAGCAAGAAAACCCACATTAGATTTTTTTAATCGTACACGGTAACCTAACTTATGTTTAATCAAGCGTGCATCGTTATCAGAAAAATTTAAATGACCAAATATACGAAGATTTTCAATTGCATTATGTGTGTTTTGAGTATCAATCAGATAAGCTTTTTTTACCATCAAAGCATGTAGAGCATCAATATCTTTATCCTCTACATAGTCTTGTTTAACTATATTTTCAAGTGATTTAAGAAATCCAGCTGTCCTATAAATTATAAAATTATTAAAGAAAGCCGATACTAGGCCATAAAGCATTAAGAAAATAATTAATCCATTCAATGAAACATTAGTTTGAAAATAAGCTCCTAGAGTATTAAGATTAAAACCCACAATAGCAATAATGATAATTGCTACAATGAGCATTAACGGAGTCCAATATTTAAAAATTGAAGTTTCAATCACACCAAAACGTTTGGTTTTAATTTCTGAAATATCTTTTTTCTGCTCTATAGTTGCTTCATTTCTAAAAGCAATTAAATCCTCTTTCTTATATACCATCAAAAAACCTTATTCTTTAAAAATTATAATTCATATGTAATAAGCCATTATGAGCACTAAACTCTTCATTCCATTCATAATCATAACTAGCTTTAACTTGCCAATCATGTTTACCCAGCTCAACACTCATACCAAAATTAATGCTTTGTGCTTGCGTCTCAAAACCTTCTGAAACAAAAGATTCAGATGCGGTTGTATCTTGAAAAAAACTATCTGCACTAACTTTATCTTGTATCGTATCGTAACTGTATCCTAAACTTGCTTCTGGTGTCATATATATTCCATTATCTAGCTTTTTGTTGATGGATGCTTTAATTTCAGGCCCTATTATAAGAGAGTGTATACTACCCTGTTTAACATTTAAATTAGCACCAAGTGCACCATCTTCAATATAATCCTCAAAAGAAATATAGTTATACTCTGTAGAAAAAGAGGGGGTTAGAAGAACTTGATTACCTAAAAGAACTGGTTTTCCAACTTCAGAATGGAATGTAAGTTGGCTACTATCATACGATGCTGATGCATTAAGTCCTGTGCCACCTACATCATGGCGTATAGAAGAAATATTATTAAATCCATAAGCTACAGTATTATTAATGAAGTAATCATTATCCATCAAGTATGATGTATATAAGCCCACCTGAAAAGTTTCCATATCTATATCTGTGTTATTTGAATTGTCGGAGTTTATATCAGATAAAGCATATGTGAAGACACTGCCTATAAGTAAATTTTCTTCCATTTTACCTGTATCGGCACCAAAAGAAAAACCTACCGTGTTAAAATCGTACCCATCAATACTATCCTTTCTTTCTTGACTACCAATACCACCAAATGTTTGTCCCCAAACACTAATTCCACGGTCATCATCATATAATTTAATATGCTCACGAATATCTGCATAGTTATTATAACTATTTAATTTATCTTCCCGTTTTTTTAAATAACGAAGACGCCTTTGAGCTAGATCATAGGTCTTGTTGGTGACAACTTTTGCCTCATTACTAAATGAAGCGTCTGCAAAATAAGATGTCTCAACGTTATTGCTAACACTGGCAACAAGCCTTTTAGTATTCTTCGAGCGAGAAAGAGCATCAACCCGTGTTTTAACCAAGGAAACAGTTTGCCTAGAAACATTACGAGACATTCTAGATATATCTCCACTTACTGTCGGTTGTGTCGATTCCAACAAATTATTAAACTCTACTTCAGTTGAAGCATTTGCTAAATTAGTTTGGATCGTTCTAAGCGTAATGCTTGGAAGGTCGCCCAATGTTCCTAACAATGAGTTAGCTGATATTCTATTATTTTTACTTGTCGCTGCAACGTTTAAATCCATACGTGTAATATCTAGATTTAAATTATTTGCATTGGGAACTAAAAAAAAGTCATAAAGAAAAGAATTATCTTGAATTGTCGGTGCTATTGTCGCACCACCATTTCCTACAATAACATTTAAAATGGTTTCAGAAGATATAACCTCTCCACCATTTTCAAAATTAAAAGTAAGCATGTCGTTACTTAAGTCAAGAGGGCCACCGTTGCTAACACGAAAAGAGCCACTATCAGTCACGCCAGTTGTTCTTTTTAATCCTAAATTGATATCTCCTGAATTCATATCTGTCAAATAAGTATCAGCTGTAAGGCTGTTCCCAGACTGAATGCTAACAGAACCATCTAAATCAAAAACACCGGAAGATGTTAAGCTTTTTTCTAGATTAAGAGTAGAGATATCTGAAACAAATACATCATTTAACGACGTAGTCCCGCCTAGTGTACTTTTTGCTATAAATGTACCACTAATGATATTCAACGTTACAGAATTAATACTTCCATTTCCAGTAAATGTACCGCCATTACCATCAGCACCAATGTTAAGTATATCATTAGCATGGCCGTCTAATTGACCCACAAAAGTAAGCCCAGTGTTTAAGTCTAAAACTTCCCCACCATCACCTGCGCCTAAATCAATATCAAAACCATTATTGTTTGTAATTATATCTGCAGAAGATATCCAACGATCTCCATCACCAATAGTCAATGAATCTATAGCATTATTTATTCCAATAGCCGATCTTTGATCAACTACTATCCCACCACTATTAGTTTGAACATCCCCATCACCAGCAATAACATTACCATTAACCTCATGATCAATTGATACACTTCCGCCAATAGTTAACGTAACTCCGCTGTCTATGGTAAGAGGTGCCGTCGTATTTTCATCAAGTGTACAATCAGCGCTTGGAAGAACAGCAGTACAGTCCTCAGCAAAAGATATTGATGGTAAAGCTATTGAGACCATAATAACCGTACCAGACATTAAAATATGTTTAAATGACAACATAAAGCACCACTAAATATTAACGCAAAACTTCTAAAAGAAATTATTCAAGAACATGAATAAAAACAGACGATATATTATAAACACAAACACCAAATAAGGTCAATGCATTTATAGAGAGCTGTAAGCTTTATCTAACAAGACCCTATTTCAGATTGTACCAAAACCATTAAATAAAGATAGAGGCTGACACCTAATAAAGTTCTTTCAGTAGTTTTTTTTAGCACATTCATAAAATCGAAGCTCATAAACTAGCTTTCTCATCTGTGTTGAATATCTCCTGCGCACCATACAAGTTCATCTAGACTTCCAATACTTCAATACAAAAGTGCATATCCATTGTGTTTAAAAATCATCATAGGAGCACTTTCACCTTTAGCAAAACTGATTGGCTTTACCCATAGTTAAATTCCGTAAAGAATACGGGTATATTTTATATACTTAATAATGATCAATTGTATGAAACTTTTGAACCTCAAGCTTTCATAAAGAACCTACCTCCATTTTATTTAAAATTAATTGAGTATCAAATTTTATGGCTGAGAGTCTGTAAACCTTAAACCTAGTCGCTTCGGGTCTGCAGCGGTTAAACTAGACACTTTCAATCGTTAATTTTGTACCATTATCCCAATCAATAACTCTAGAACTTGCATTTGTAATATCACTTGAAATTAGAGCACCAGATTGTTGGAGTGCATTAATATCTGCAAAGGCAATAGTTGCTGTATCAACAAACATTGTAAGATCCCCACCTGCAAGCCCTGTTATAGAATCTAAATCATCATTACCTACATCAAATTTATCTGCGCCTATTAAGTCGGTGTTTGTAAAATCAATTTCATCAACATCATTGAATAAAGATGCAAAATCAGCGCCGTCCAGAGCATAGTCTGTTAGTGTGTTCCCAGCACCCGTACCATTTACATTTACATGATCAATT
Organism: Alphaproteobacteria bacterium; assembly: GCA_021775895.1. Taxonomy (GTDB): domain Bacteria; phylum Pseudomonadota; class Alphaproteobacteria; order Micavibrionales; family CSBR16-224; genus JAJFGX01. The sequence goes on from JAJFGX010000021.1 coordinate 18,518, forward strand.
CCACCATTACCCTCAATAGAGGTAAGACCAGAAAACGCATCAGCATCTATATCAATAGTATCATTTAATCCTGTCAAAATAAAATTTTCTATACCATCAATTCTATCTACATTAGCACCGCTAGTAATTGTAATGTTATTGACATCATTAAAATCAGCAGAATTAATAGCTCCAACACTACTAGTATAATCAAGAGTATCATCATTAGAACCACCAGTAAAAGTATCGCCATCACCACGACCAATGAATGTATCATCGCCATCACCACCAAGTAGAATATCAATACCTGCTCCGCCATCTAAAAGATCATTACCAGCATTACCAGTTAAAGTATTAGCTCCAATACTACCAGTTAGGGTATCAGCAGAAGCTGTACCAATAACATTTTCAACATTTGATAGAGTATCCCCAGTACTGGCAGTACCTGCACCAAGATCAATGGTCACGGCTGAGCCAGAAGAGGTTACATCA
>JAJFGX010000022.1 GCA_021775895.1 Alphaproteobacteria bacterium
TGCTTTGCCAGTTAACTTACGTAATTTTGTATTTAGTTTTGCATCTGAGCATGTAGCCCACTCCTCCAGACTATCTCTAATTCGGTTCTTCATAACAGATGAACCTGCATTAGTAAAAGTCATACAAAGAATATTATCTGGACTAGCACCATCTAGCATCAATCGTAGAACACGCTCAGTTAAAACTTTTGTTTTACCTGTTCCAGCGGACGCAGTTACCCAGACACTTGTGCTCGGGTCAGAGGCATGACGTTGCACGGTGTTCGGGTCAGGTTTTTTCTGCCTAGTTGGCTTTACCCCATTTTTTGCCACGCTGTTAAACTCATCATTATTTTTCATTTTGCATTCTTCTAAATTACTGTTTTGGTGGTTGAGGCTTTTGTTTATTTCTTTTGTTCCTGCTCTCATGCTTCCATTCATCTTCACGGGATAAATGTTTATACCTATTAAACCTTGGTGCTATTCTAGGTCTTGGCGAGTCTAAATAAGGTGTTTCTTCATTTGCAAAGGTTTCCATCAAAGCTGTCAATCCTTCTAAAGCCTCACTTTCCATCTTATTAATATCTTCATTAATTGGAATTACCTTGCCCGCTGGCTTACCTCCCGATAGTTTCCAATATTCTAGTGTGCCAATTTCGCTTGCATCTATACCTTTAAAACCACCACCTAGCGCTATCAGTCCTTCTAAGGTCAATTGCGGAGAAAAACCTCGAGCAACAGAGCTTTTTGCAGGAATAGTGCCAGTTTTGTAATCAATAATAGATAATTTATCATCTGACATACGATCTATGCGGTCTGCAATTGCGGTTAAGGTAAATTTTCCCTTTTTTGTATATATATTAAGCTTTCCTTCAGCTTCAGTTGAGAGAGTGTGAGTATGCTCCCTTCTCCCAACCTCCTCCTTAACAAACCATTTTGCCATATATTCAAAACGTGGCCACCAAAATGCCCTAACTGAAGGATTATCTAAACGTTCATCAAATACTTTTTTTCCAATATCTAATAACTCATCATAAGCATTATTCGGCATTTCATCAGGGTATTTTTTAACAAACTCATCTAAAGCATCATGTATAAAGTTTCCACGCTCTCCTGCTGATGGTTCAGCATCTAGTTTTTCCCGTGGATATAATTTTAAAATTTGTCTTGCATAGAATGAATAAGGATCACGTAATAACATTTCAACCGCAGACACCGATAATGTTTTAGGTCTGGCATTTTTAGGTGGTAATGGCTCTGGTGGAGTTATTGGCAAAATCTTTGCTGGTGTATCCAGTGCATCATTAATCGCAGATAATTGACTTTTACTGTTCAAGCGGTCAAGCATATCTGTTTTTTCTAATACCATAGACAATCTTGTTAAGAATGGAGATGCAACAGTTGGAACATTTCCATCACGCTCTGCCCTTGTTAAAAGAACATCTGGAGAAGATATAATCTGCGCAAAGTCATTGGCAGACTTACCTAAATGAATATCTGCTGATGGTAGCCCGACTTGCTCTAACATATCACGTGATAGCCAATTTATTTCATTCGGCATATTTGGCCATAAATTTTCATTTAAACCGCCTATAATCATAGTATCTGCTTTAAATAAACGAGCCTCTCGTGGAGTTAAGATATGAAGGTTACTATTATAATCTCTCTTAGATTTAATTGTAATGGATTTCATCAACCCACCTATAACACCAGAATATTCCACGCCCGTCATATCTGGTAAACAATCAGCATATTTACGAACATCAACTAAGAAATTTGAGGCTCTTGAACCTGTATCTCCTGTCCAAAGTTTGGCACTGCCTGTTATCTTTGCTTCGTCTGCCATCATCTCGGCAAATTCAATATGCCTATCTAGTAATTCTGCAAAGGGCTTTTTCTCTCCACACATAATATCAAGAAATGGTAATGTAGTTTTATTTATACCGTTAAGCCATTTTTTTAGTTGCTCAAGCTCTTTTTTCTTATCTTCTGTTCTTGCGTCATTTCTCTCAGATATTTTATTAAAGACTGTTGATAAACGCTTTTCAAGCCCTTTTACTCCTGCTTCTGGGCGAGAACCTTTCAACAAATGATCCTCCAACATTTGAACTTTTTCAACAATCACCTCCCTATCATGTCCCATAGTCGCATAAGGGTGTTTCAAACATGATAAAAGAGTTATTGGTGATAAATTATCCGCCGCCATAGCAGCCGTTAAACGTAGCCATATTCCTGTTTTTGTATCAGATAAAGATGTACCAATAGAATCTTCTATATTTATATCCCAATACTTTAAACGGGCAGCGACACGGCGTGATAAAGTTTTATCTGTTGTCACTAAAGCGATGGTTTTATCGGCGTGTTCTAAACATTCACGCATTTTTAAGGCTATGATATTAGCTTCTTGTTGTGGAGTACTGCATGTCTCTAAGTCCATACCAGTTAATGCACGGACATCAATTATATTCTGATTATTTTTATTAGAAGTGATAGAGCCTTGCTCAAGCTCAAGCCAACGATCTGAAGTCTCAGCAGGACGCATAATTTCTGAAACTAACTTTTTTCTTGCGTTTATTGTTGCTTTTACATTTGGACTTCTGGAGCTTTTAGGCTGTTCTGCATTAACTTTCCATTCTCTAATTTCATGCCGTTCAATATCTAAACTATCCAAGATTTGCTTAACGCCATATTGTGGGTGAGCTTTATCTATAACCTCCCAGCTTTCATCATCAAGGTTATAGTCTATACCAGAGAACACTATTCGACCATTAGGTAAGTTGGCAACAGCAGAGAATAAATCACGCTCTGCATAGCTAGCACCTGTAAAACCTGCCATAATAACCTTATTTTGAGTTGGCGTTTGCATCCAATGTGCGGCTTGAATGCCAGTAACTGCATTTTTTCGTTCTTGAGAATCAATCATGCCTTGTTCTTCAAGAATTTCTGGCCAACGTATATTTAGTATATTTAAAAAATCACGAGTTTTATTCCACTGTTCTGAAAATTCTTCTGGTACAAGTTTTTCTAAGTTATTAAGCTCCACACCATATTTTTGAGAAAAATCTAAAAAGCGAGCTAATTCTTCCGCCAGACGTATAGCTTTTTCTGGTGAACTTGCCATGCCATCAATTTGCAGAATTTCCTTCGATAGCAATAATTTACGCTGAAGAGCAGAAATCGCTGGTGGCAAATCCATCAAAGCTTCAGATAAAATTGGATCATGAGCTATTTTCAAGCTAGATTTTTCATCATCAAAATCTCTAGGCGTATAAATATTAGGTAGAATAGCCGACACACCTTTAGATAAATCAACAAAAGCTTCTCGTAGGGCTTGTGCATTGGCTCTATTTGGTAAAATTATAGTGTAATCAGCTAAATCCAGAACATTATTACCAACTTCATCTAACACTCCTTGAGCTAGAGAATAAATAAAGTTCTTATCTGCAGAAATATCATAAACATCAAATACAGCAGGAGTCATAGAATGATCTATAATGGATTTATTAGGCTTATGCCCTCTTGCTGATGATGTGTCATATGGTAACATTGCTCTGCCATCGCATCAATATTGCTAAAAATATATTCGGAATATAATTATGAATCTATGCATTTTTGCCATTAAGGTCAAGATTAATTATAGACTAAAATGTTTTAAGGCTTTATTCTCTAGAAAAGTATTAATTAAGCATAAGGTTGAATTATATGAGAGAACGCCCTTTATCACCGCATCTGCAAATTTACAAACCACAAATTACTTCGATTCTATCTATTCTACACCGTGCAACTGGCGTTGCTTTAGCTACTGGCTTAACTATACTTTGTTGGGGGTTATGGGCGATGTCTAAAGGAGCATCATCTTATGAGTGTTTCCAATGGTTTATACACAGCCCTATTGGTATTTTGATGCTTTTAGGTTGGGCTTGGGCTTTATGCTATCACCTATTAAATGGAATCAGACACTTATTTTGGGACATGGGTTATGGTTTTAATATGACTGTTGTTAATGCTAGTGGTTGGGTCGTCATAGTTTTTTCATTTTTATTAGCAGGATTTTTTATTCTGCCCGTTATTTTTTAAAGAGGTAATTATCAATGAAATCATGCTGCAATAAAAAACATGAAGAAATTAGGTCTCCACTTGGTAAAGCAAGAGGCTTGGGTTCAAGCAAGAGTGGCTTTGCTCATTGGTGGTCTCAACGTATTACTGCCCTTGCATTAATTCCTTTATCTATATGGCTATTAATCAATATACAATATATGTTTGCCACTTCACATGTCCAAGCAACAACATGGCTAGGCCAACCAATGAATGCCGTTGGAGTTATACTATTTATCTGGCTATCTTTTTATCATGCATTATTAGGTATTGAAGTAGTTATTCAAGACTATGTGCCAAAAAAATCCAGTAAAACTATTGGGTTACTATTTGCTAGGTTTTTCTTTGTATTGCTTGGCTTTATGTCAGCATATGCCGTTTTACAAACAAATTTTGGTGTAGATAATATCTCATTCGTGCTAGATGATATGCATGACTTCCCTATAAGTTCGAAATAAAGGAGCTATAAACAATGACAGAAACATATGAAATTATAGATCATGAATATGATGTTGTAGTTGTTGGAGCGGGCGGGGCTGGACTTCGTGCAACTTTTGGCATGGCAGAAAAAGGATTGAAGACAGCTTGCATAAGCAAAGTTTTTCCAACAAGAAGTCATACAGTTGCAGCACAAGGTGGCATCAGTGCCTCTTTAGGAAATGCTGGAGAAGATGATTGGCGTTGGCATATGTACGATACAGTCAAAGGATCTGACTGGCTTGGTGACCAAGATGCTATTGAATATATGTGCCGTGAAGCTCCTGCCGCAGTTATAGAACTTGAGCATTATGGCGTACCATTCAGTAGAACAGCTGAGGGAAAAATATATCAACGTGCCTTTGGTGGCATGACCACTCACTATGGTGAGGGTACAGCACAACGTACTTGTGCCGCAGCTGATAGAACAGGTCACGCAATTTTGCATACTCTTTATCAACAAAGTCTAAAACACAATGCAGAATTTTTTATAGAATATTTTGTGCTTGATTTAATCATGGACGATGAAGGTGCTTGCCGTGGAGTTATGGCGATATCCATGGAAGATGGAAAAATACATAGATTTAGAGCTCACCAAACAGTGCTTGCAACAGGTGGCTATGGGCGTACATATTTCTCATGTACTTCTGCTCACACTTGTACAGGTGATGGTAATGGCATGGTCTTACGTGCTGGTTTGCCTTTGCAAGACATGGAGTTCATTCAATTCCACCCAACTGGAATTTATGGTGCTGGTTGTCTTATTACTGAAGGTGTTAGGGGTGAAGGTGGTTACTTAACCAATAGCGAAGGCGAACGCTTCATGGAACGTTATGCTCCATCAGCTAAAGATTTGGCTAGTAGAGACGTTGTAAGTCGTTCAATGACTATTGAAATTAGAGAAGGTAGAGGGGTTGGCGAAGAAAAAGACCATATCCATTTACACTTAGAACATCTAGATCCAGATGTTATTCAAAACAGACTCCCAGGTATTGCAGAGACTGCAAAAATATTCTCAGGTGTTGATGTAACAAAAGAACCTATTCCTGTGCTTCCAACAGCACATTATAATATGGGCGGAGTACCAACTAACTATCATACAGAAGTTGTTAATCCGACAAAAGATAACCCTGACCAAGTGGTTGAGGGTTTAATGGCAATTGGCGAGGCTGCTTGTGTTTCTGTACATGGAGCAAATCGTTTAGGCTCAAACTCATTATTAGATTTAGTAGTGTTTGGTAGAGCTGCTGCAAAACGTGCCTCTGAAATAATTAAACCAGATACAAAACACAAAACACTGCCTGCTGATGCTGGTCACAAAGCAATTGAACGCTTGGAAAAATTCCGCAATGCTGATGGAAAAACTCCGACAGCAGAGCTTCGTTTAGAAATGCAAAAAACCATGCAAAGTAATTGCTCTGTTTTCCGTACTGGTAAAATATTAAAAGAAGGTTGTACCGCAATTGATAAAATTTGGAAAAAACGTAAAGACATTAAAGTTTCTGACCGTTCTTTGATTTGGAATTCTGATCTTATTGAAACGCTAGAACTAGATAACCTATTAATGCAATCTGTTGTAGCCCTTAAATCTGCAGTTAATCGTGAAGAAAGCCGTGGAGCTCACGCAAGAGAAGATTTCCCTGATAGAGATGATAAAGAATGGATGAAACATACTGTTGTCTGGATGGACGAAAAAGGCAAAGTCAAAATAGATTATCGTCCTGTACATTTATATACATTAAGTGATGATGTTGAAACATTCCCACCAAAAGCACGTGTGTACTAAAAAAGGTTAAAAAGTAAAAAGGTAAAATAAAAATGGCAGAATTTACACTTCCAAAAAATTCAGAATATAAAAACACTAAGGGCAAAGAGCATAAAGCCTCGACCGAAGCTAAAAATAAAAAAAGTTTTAGTGTCTATCGCTGGAGTCCAGATGATGATGAAAACCCACGACTCGATAATTATGAAATTGACCTAGATAAATGTGGCCCTATGGTACTTGATGCCCTAATTTACATTAAAAATAATATTGATCCTACACTTACTTTCCGTCGTTCTTGCCGTGAAGGAATTTGCGGTTCTTGTGCCATGAATATTGATGGCACTAATACACTTGCATGCACAAAAGCAATTGACGAATGCGATAGCAAAAAAGATGTTCAAATAACTCCTTTGCCTCACCGCCCTGTTGTTAAAGACTTAGTCCCAGATTTAAATGACATGTATGCACAATATGCGTCTGTTGAGCCTTGGCTGAAAGCTGATAGCCCTGCCCCTCAGCGTGAACGCTTACAGTCTCCAGAAGATGCAGACCGCTTAAATGGTCATGATGGTCATGGCCCTGCTATGTGCATTCTATGTTATTGCTGTACAACATCTTGTCCTAGTTATTGGTGGAATGGTGATAAATATTTAGGGCCTTCAACTCTACTACAAGCTAGCCGTTGGATTGATGATACCAGAGATGAAGCCACTGGCGAACGCCTTGATGATCTTGAAGATCCATTTAAACTATACCGTTGTCATACCATTATGAACTGTACTAGTACTTGCCCCAAAGGCTTAAATCCTGCAAAAGAAATTGCTAATATAAAGAAAAAAATAGCAGAGCGTCAGCACTAAACCGTAAAAAAAACTGTTATTTTTTATTAGTTTGACTTAAATCAAGGTAAATTCACTAAAAAGGTTTAGAAACTAGTTTAAGATTAATAAAAATCTTAATTTAACGATTCTTTAGGTGATAGATATGATTAAAAAACCCGAACAAACAAGAGCTTTATCCTTAAGCACAATAGCATTCACAGCATGTTTTGCCGTGTGGACAATATTCTCAATTATTGGAATTAAAATTAAAGCTGACCTTGGGCTTTCAGATACAGAGTTTGGATTACTGGTAGCTACTCCGGTTTTAACAGGTTCTTTAAGTCGATTACTTTTAGGAATTTGGACTGATCAATATGGTGGACGTATTGTATTCTTCATATTGATG
>JAJFGX010000023.1 GCA_021775895.1 Alphaproteobacteria bacterium
TAAATCATGATATATCGTAGTCTTTTTATTATAGCTTTTTTTAGTATTTATCTAGGTGTTGCTGGTTGCAGTACAGTTGATGAAAATGATCCTTTAAAAGGTGAACGTATATCAGTTTTGCAATATCAAGATGAATTAGAACCAGATTCTTATTTGGCTTCAAGTCAAATGAATTTACCAGATTCTTGGTCTAATAGTTTTTGGCCACAATCTGGTGGCTACCCTAGTCATGCTATGGGTGTCTTGCGTTTGGACATGCCGTTAAAAAAACAGTGGTCTGTCTCAATAGGTAAAGGAAATAATAGGCGTAGCCCGCTTTCTATTCAGCCTGTAATTGCAGATGATACAATTTTTACTATTGATTCTCGTGCTTTATTGACAGCTTCTAATACATTGACGGGTAAGAAAAAATGGAGCATATCTCTTGCACCTGAAAATGAAGAAGAAACAGGAGTTTTTGGTGGTGGGATTGCTTTTTCTGAAGGTTATTTATTTGTAACTTCAGGCTATAAACAAGTACTATGCATTGAACCAACGACTGGAAAAATCGTATGGCAAACAAGCACAACATCACCAACAAGATCATCACCAGCTGTGCTTGCTGGACGAGTATTTATTATTACTCTAGATAATCATTTATTATCTTATAGTACAAAAGATGGAAGTTTGTTGTGGAGCTATGCTGGTGTGCCAGATACAACAAACTTATTAGGAGCATCTAGCCCTGCGGTTGACCGTGATATTGTTGTGGCGGCTTTTTCTTCTGGTGAGGTTGTTGCCTTGCGGACAGAAAACGGGCATGTGCTTTGGCAGGATAATTTATCATCATTGCATAGATTTGGTAGCTTACCTGGGATTTCTGATATTCGAGGTCTGCCCGTAATTGATAGGGGCATTGTTTATGTTGTAGGCTCAGCTGGCCGTATGGTGGCACTTGACGAACGTTCTGGGAATCGTATTTGGCAAAAAGAAATAGGAGGAACAGAAACACCGTGGACTGCGGGTGATACTGTATTTACTCTGACCTCTACTAATCAATTAATAGCTTTGACTAGGCAGAGTGGGGAAATTCATTGGGTAAGTAAGCTACCTAGTTTTGCAGATAAAAAACATAAAGATCCGTTAGTTTGGACTGGGCCAGTTTTAGGCGGTGATGTATTAATTATTACTAGTAATAAGGGGCATGTATTGCAGATAGATCCTTATACTGGAAAAGTTAGTGATAAATGGAAGTTATCACAAGGAACTACGATTTCTCCTGTAATTGCGGATAATAAATTATATATTTTAGAGAAAAATGCTAAATTAGTTTCTTACGGTATAAAACAGTAATTCTTAACGGTGCTGGAACCAATAATAAATCATTGGAGCCCAAATAAATGTAAGCGTTAGTGTGCCTTTAATAGACTGATAAACAATCCATGCAACAAAAGAATACTTACCAAATTTCTTTGAATATTTATTTAGGAATTTGTTTTTCTTAGAATTTTTTTTTATTTCATTTTCTTCCATAGTTATCATACCAATTAATTATTTATTGTATGTTTTATACAGTATAAAGATGGTTTATTCAATAAGAGCTTTTGTCTCTGCACTTAGCCAATCATTTTCTCCAACAATTTTTTTAATCATTAGGCGTTCTTTGTTAATAACGATAGTCTCAGGGACTTTTGCAATATTGAAGGTTTTTAAAGAAATTTCTTTATCAGCATCTGTCACCCAATATATATGGGGATTATTTACTTTATTTCCATGTTTTTTCTTTAACCTTTTCATGAATGATTCTAGTTTTTTCATGTCTGTATCAATTGATACAGCTACAATGGCTAGTTTTCCGTCGGCTTTATCAACAAGCTCTAACATATCTGGTATTTCAGCAAGGCAAGGCACACACCATGATGCCCAGAAATGCAAAAAAACTATGCTCTCATCTAATTCATGTAGCTTATAGCTTTTACCGTTTGTATCAGTAAAGTTTATATTTGGTACAAGCTCTGCTCTTAATTGTGTATTTACAGGTTGCTCACTTAGTTTTATTTTTTGTGAGTTATTATAGTGTTGCTCATAAAGCATAATAGCTGTGACTATCAAGGCAATTACTAGGCAAGTAGCGACAATTTGTACTGTTTTATGCATCGAGCGTAGTTTCCTTCTTCTTTATTTTTAACAATATAGAACAAAAAATAATAAAGATTATCTCTATACTACAAAATAGTATGATGTTTTGTGCTATATTCTCCGTAAAGCCATAAGAATGCAAGCCTACATTTAATAAATTCACTCCAAACCAAGCCAAAACAACAATAATATTGGTTATAACCATACTTATTGCGAATAGTTTTGATGATAGTAATTTAGTGATAACGCCATGTAATAATAAAATTAACCAAAGGCAAATTAGCATTGCACCGTTTTCTTTTGGATCCCAACCCCAGAATCTGCCCCATGATTGGTCTGCCCAAATTCCACCAAGGATAGTTCCTAGAACTGAGAAGAATAGAGCGACTAATGCTGCTCCCATCATATTACGCATTATAATATTGTGCTGCTCTTTGTTTGTGGGTGAGATAATTTTAGCTAATAAATAGCCATGCCCCAAAATACTGCCGATAATCGCGCAGCCATAGCCAATAGTGATAGTTACAACATGGGTTGCTAACCAAAAATTAGTGTCTAGTACGGCGGCAAGCATACTCATACTGTCCCCATCTGCGGAGTACTTCATACCGATAAATTGTAGTACACTACCAATCATTGAGCCCATAAGTAGCCCGAGGCTGTTTTTACTGCGACTTTCAATGATAAGTGCAAAAATTATCGATATTAGCCCAACAAAAACTATTGATTCATATAAGGTGCTAACAGGTGGTCTATTCATAATATACATACGTAGCCCAAGCCCTATAATATGTAGCAAAGCTCCTGCAATAAGCAAAACAGCACTGGCAATATAGGTTGGTTTTTTAAAGGTCATAAAACCAAAAATCAGGACTAATAATGATGAAATATATAGTATCAAACTATGCTTAAAGAAATTTATATTGTTGTATAATTGCTCAAACTTTAAGCTGGTTTTATTGATGTTTGCCCCTGCGAGCACATATGATTGCTCAATTATTGCGTTGGAGATATTTCTTTGATTTTGTATATCATCATTTTTATATACAAGAGTAAGTTCTGTCCATTTATCCATAAATAGAGCAGCCTTAGGCGAGCCTTGACCTTTATTAATAACCTCCCAAGGAGAATACCATTCATCATTATTGCTCCATTGGGGTGGAATTATACGCAATAAATATGATGGTTTTTCAATCGATAATGAATTGCTAATATCAACATAAGCTCCGATTTTTGAAACTATTTCTATTAATTGCCTTTGAGCAACTGAATTATCTTTTTCATCACGCTGATATAATTCCTTTATAGTCAGCATATTTTCACGCATAGCTGGAAATAATTCATTAAATGAATAAAGGTGTTTCTGTTTAGTTTTAAGCTTTAATGCATGAATAACATCAGGGTTTGCTATATTGAATACTTGACGTTCATGTGCTTGTTCAGGGTTTAAAACAAGTTCCAATAGCCATGAGATGGCAGGCATATCATTAAGCTTTTCATGCCCTGAAAAACTTATAAGCCAAATTCTAGCAAATGTATCAAGCGGTTTAATCCGCCCATCATGCATAACTGGTAATTGTGACAATATAGAGTGCTGAGGCTCTATTTCTTTAGCAATAGCAGGCTGTATATTGCTAGATATAATGATGCTAAATAATAAAAATAAGGCAGTGATTTTTTGCTTGTTGATTAGCAGTGGTAACCTAACAAATAAATGAGTTAACAATCCTAGGCAAATAATAATGCTAGAAATATAGGGGAATAGGCGACCAATATTTTTAACTACAGCAAATACGCTCATTTCCTCACCATTAAATTGTAGAACAGACGATTGATAAAAAGTGTAGCCTTTATAACGCAAGGGTTGGTTCATTTCAATTATGCTTGACCATTCAATATTATTATCTGATAAAATAACATCTGATTTATAGCTTTTCGCCATATTAGTTCCTGAGTGTAGCTTTTTCTCAAAATCTATTAATTTCAAAGAGAATGGCAAATACGTACGTTTATGTCTGATTGAAAATTGGTATATTTTATCGCCAGAAATAATTTTAGTAATTGGTGGAATGTTCTCAATTGCAAGGTAACGTCCATCTTGGCTATCCTCTGAGCCTTCAATAATGAAACGTACACCGCTGATATTTTCTTCTTCAATTTTCTCTGGCGGAGCTTGTGATAAAATAATGCGCTCTGGCATTGTAAGGCTTTCATTATCATTAATTGATATAGCACAATTATTACAAAAATTTTGTATTTTGATAGAAAAGCCTAGCTCATCATGTTTTATAATATTGCCTGATTGCAAGACCTCTTGCGGAAATACAGCTATATCTTGATTGGTATCATTAGCAATGTTGGTTACTGCTAGCTCAATATTGTGGTAGCTAGAGATAAAATTGCTTTCGCCCCCCTCTGCTAAAGCCATATTGCCTTCAATGCTGAATTTTGAAGTAAGAAATCCTCCAAATATTAGTAGTAAAACCCCTAAGTGAATAATTAGAGTGCCAATTTTCTTTTTTGTCCACTTTTCAGAGAATGTTTTAATTAGCAAACCATAAAAAATAAATCCCATGGTTGTGAATGCTGCTGGAGTGGGGAATACATCAAAAACCCATAAGACCCAAGCAGAGAAATATTGCTGATGGGCTAAGTAAAGACCCATATCTTTTTGGGCAATAGTTCCAAGTATTAAAAGAACTATTAACCACAGTAAAGCTAAACAAAAAACCTTCGTTTTTGCAGGAAACATTAGAATATTTATAATTTTAGACGGCTTTTGCATGTCTTGTTTCTGATCTCTTTAAATACTGATCAAAACAAGATGCCACAATACGAGCAAAAATTGGAGCATATTTTTTATTTATAATTTCTATTCGACTATTTTTATCAATATTGATGATATTGTCATCTTGGTATGGTTTAAGTTCTGCTTCAATAGTTTTGAAAATATCGGTAGGAATATCAGCTTTATAATAGCACATTATTTGCTCAATAATATCTGCTCGTCTTTTATCTTCTGTGGTTAACTCAAGGTATTTGCCTGTGGGAAGTGCATTATTTTTGATAGATTTTTGGTATTCTGCAATATCAACAATATTTTGAATATAGCCATTTTCAAATTTACTAATTGATGATGCGCCAATGCCAATTAAGTTTTGGGCCTTGTCTGTAGTGTAGCCCTGAAAATTACGGTGTAATTCTTGATTGCGATAGGCAATCGACAAAGAATCATCTGTTTTAGCAAAATGATCAATTCCAATCATTTGGTAATCCATGTTTTGTAAAGTACCGCAAATATAAAGAAATATCTCTAAACGCTCTTGAGGCGTTGGCAGTGGGTTTTTGGCAATCATGCGTTGATGGCTTTTCATCCATGGAACATGAGCATAGCCGAAAACAGAAAGGCGATCAGGTAAGAGAGTACTGGCTTTATTTATTGTCTCTGCCATTGTTTTTATTGTTTGTTTTGGCAACCCGTATATCAAGTCAAAATTGATTCCAGTTATACCAGCCTCTCTTACCTGAGCCACAACCTTGGCGACAAGGTTATAAGGTTGAACTCGGTGAATAGCATTTTGAACATCTTCGTCAAAATCCTGCACACCAAAACTTAATCTATTAAATTTATTATCTGCTAGGCATGTAATCATTTCGGTAGTTAATGTTCTAGGGTCAAGCTCTGCTGCAATTTCTGCATTATCTGTAACATTAAAATTATCATGGATAGATGACAGTAGTTTCTCAAATAGTGGAACAGATAGAATATTTGGAGTACCACCGCCAAAATGCAAGTGATTAACAGATAGCTTCATTCCTGTTGTTTGAGCCACAAGCTCAAGTTCCTTACACATAGTAGATACATATCGCTCAATTAAATCTTCACGCTGTGTAATTTTAGTATGGCAACCACAATACCAACATAATTGCTCACAAAATGGGATATGCAGATAGATAGAAATAGGAGTTGTTTTATCAAGTTTTTGTAAAAATAAAGCATGATTATTATCATCTATGTTAGATGGTTTAAATTGCAAAGCTGTGGGGTAGCTCGTGTAACGAGGCACAGGAAAGTTATATTTATCGGCAATTTTTAAATATTCCACAACAACACTCTATTTTCATAAGTTAATTACTGTATAAGATTTAGCATGGGCGCAATAAAAAATAATTGATTCAAATCAATTATTGCAATATGTTGATAAAATGGAAATATTAAAGCAACTTACATTGTTATCTAACCTTGATGAAGGACAAAAATCCCTACTTATTAGTAAGGCTAATATAAAGTCTTGGGGTAAAGGGCAGGACATAGTTGAGTATGGAACTAAAGTACAAGATATTCATGTCGTTATAGATGGTAGGGTAAAATTATATCGTACAAATGAAGATGGACAAGATATTGTTATACAGATTTTAGATGCTAATGATTGGTTTTTTAATGCTGCAGCATTTACTGGAATCTATGCTCCTTCATCGGTAGGTGCTATTGAAGATTCAACAGTTGCAATAATTCCATCATCAGTGATTCGTGAGCTTGTCTGCACTAATACAGCATTTGCGAATAATATTTTTGGTCATGTTGCTAAGGATTTTGAAGAACTAACAACCAAAGTGTTTGACATGGTGTTAAAAACACCGCATCAAAGAGTTTGTTATTTCCTTTTGAAAGAATCGATTAAACAAGGCGTTGATAAAACAGAATTTCAATTGCCATATAAGAAATCATTGATAGCTAATGAATTAGGTATGACGGCAGAAACTTTTTCCAGAGTTCTGACAAAAATGAAAGACTTAGGGGTTAAAGTTGAAAAAAACAAGGTTATTTTACCCAGAGTGGGAACACTTTGTGAGTCTTGTGGTCTTGATTTGGCAAGAGAATGCCCATCATACGATAGCAAGGTTTGTCCCACAGTTGAAACATCAAAATAAACCATACAAGAAACTCTTTTCTTGATTTTAATCAATGTTGATTTTAGAAAAATATTCTATTCAAATAGTATGGAATAGAATATCATTGTTTCTTAAAGGCAATTACTTAAATTATAAAGAGTTTTAAAATTATGACAGCAAATACACAAAACTATCCAAATTATAATGATGATGTTGTTAAGTTATTTACAATAGCAACAATTTTTTGGGGAATAGCTGGCTTTACAGTTGGGGTGTTAATAGCTTTTCAATTAGTTTTTCCTCAGTTAAATTTGGGTGAATATTTAAGCTTTGGCAGGCTTCGTCCTTTGCATACCTCCGCTGTTATTTTTGCTTTTTGTGGTAATGCTCTTTTTGCGACTAGTCTCTATGTTGTGCAACGCACTTGTGAGACTAGATTATGGGGAGATAAATTATCAATGTTTGTCTTTTGGGGGTACCAAATCTTTATTTTAATGGCAGGACTTGGTTATCTTGCTGGAATCACTCAAGGTAAAGAATATGCAGAACCTGAATGGTACGCTGATCTATGGTTAACTGTTGTTTGGGTGTCTTTTTTACTTATCTATATGATGACTTTGAAGAATCGCAAAGAAAAGCATATCTATGTTGCTAACTGGTTCTTTTTATCCTTTATTATAACAGTTGCGGTGCTTCATCTGGGACAAAACATCAGTATTCCTATTTCTATGGTTGGAGCAAAAAGCTATTCAATGTGGAGTGGTGTGCAAGGTGCTTTAATTCAATGGTGGTACGGGCATAATGCGGTAGGATTCCTTTTAACCGCTGGTTTCTTAGGTATAATGTATTATTTTGTACCAAAGCAGGTTGGTAGACCAATTTACTCCTATCGCTTATCTATTTTACATTTCTGGTCTTTGACATTTATCTATATATGGGCGGGGCCACATCATCTTCATTATACTGCTTTGCCTATTTGGGCTCAAACTTTGGGTATGACTTTCTCTATTATGCTATGGATGCCGTCTTGGGGTGGAATGATTAATGGTATGATGACATTATCTGGTGCATGGCATAAGTTGCGAGAAGACCCTATTCTAAGATTCATGATTATTGCGTTGGCTTTCTATGGTATGAGTACTTTTGAGGGGCCTGTTATGTCGATTAAAACAGTTAATGCTCTTAGTCATTACACTGATTGGACAATTGGTCATGTTCATTCTGCTGCTTTGGGCTGGAATGGATTTATTACTTTTGGAGCTTTATATTATTTGGTTCCACATCTATGGAATAAACCACTTTATTCTATTAAGCTTGTAAATGCTCATCTATGGATTGCGACTATCGGTATTGTTCTTTATATCAGTGCTATGTGGGTTGCAGGAATTATGCAGGGCTTAATGTGGCGTTCTTATGATGAAATGGGCTTCTTGACATACTCATTTGGTGAGACTGTACTTGCGATGAAACCATATTATTTAATCAGAGCCATTGGAGGATTACTATTTTTATCTGGTGCATTAATAATGGCTTATAATCTTTATAGAACAGTTAATGATAAAGTAGTACAAGGCGTTAAATTGAAAGGAGCAGTTTCATGTTAAAACATCACGGAAAACTTGAGCGTAACTCATTCCTTTTATTAGTTGTTATGATTGTTGTTGTTTCAATTGGTGGCTTGGTTGAAATTGTCCCTTTGTTTAGGGTTGAAACTACGATTGAAAAAGTTGAGGGAATGCGTCCATATACTCCATTAGAGCTTGCAGGGCAGAAGATATATATTCGTGAGGGTTGTTATGGTTGCCATAGTCAACAAATTCGTACTTTGCGTGATGAAGTAGAGCGTTACGGTCACTATTCATTAGCAGCAGAAAGCATGTATGATCACCCATTCCAGTGGGGTTCAAAACGTACAGGGCCTGATTTGGCTCGTGTTGGTGGAAAATATTCTGATGATTGGCATGTCGAGCATATGATTGAGCCTCGGTCAGTTGTACCAGAATCTATCATGCCAAACTATAAATTCATGGCTAAACGTGGTGCTGATATTCAAAATATTGGCAAGGATATGAAGGCATTAAGATTAACTGGAGTTCCATATACTGATGAAATGATAAAAAATGCATATGAAGATGCAATGGCTCAGGCAAATCCAGAAATGGACACAGAAGGTCTAGAATCTAGATATGATAATGCATTAAATATTAGAGTATTTGATGGCGAGCCTAACGTGACAACAGAGCTTGATGCTTTGATTGCCTATCTACAGGTTTTAGGAACTATGGTTGATTTCAGTACTTATTTGGAGGCTGAATAATGTCTGTATTTATGTCGCAAGTTGGTTCTATTCTACCATCTATCATGTTAGTGCTTTTTCTTTTAGCTTTTATTGTGATTACTGTGCTTACTTATCTACCTAGCCAGAAAAATAAACTTGAAGAGCATGCTCAAATTCCTTTTAAGGAGAGTCAAAATGTCAGTGAAAAATAGCAAACCTAAAAAAGATAAAGTGACAGGTGTTGAAACAACGGGGCACGTATGGGACGGTTTAGAGGAATTAAACAATCCAACGCCACGCTGGTGGATATGGCTGTGGGTGGCGACTATTGTTTTTTCAATATGGTATTGGGTTGTCTATCCTGCATGGCCAACTATAACCGATCATACAGTTGGTAAATATAACTGGACAGCACATAAAGAATTAAAGTCAGAACAAAAAGGTATTTTAGAAATAAGAGCTAAATATCTTGATGAATTCCAAGATACTTCTTTTGCCGAAATTAAAGATAAACCAGATCTTTATGCATTTGCACTTGCTGGTGGAAAATCAGCCTTTAAAGACCATTGTGCAGCTTGCCATGGTACAGGAGCTGCTGGAGCTATGGGTAAATACCCTAATTTAAATGATGATGATTGGCTATGGGGTGGTTCTGTAGATAATATTTACACAACAATTAAATATGGTGTTAGGTCAACTCATGATGATAGCCATATATCGGACATGCCAGCATTTGGTCAGGACAATTTGTTAACTGGTAGTCAAATAACCAATGTAGTTAGTCATGTATTGTCTTTATCAGATAGATCAGAACCTGATGCTAAAGGTGCTAAGATTTTTGCCGAAAACTGTGCTAGTTGTCATGCTGACGATGGTACTGGTGGACAAGAATTTGGCGCTCCAAACCTTGCTGATGCTATATGGCTTTATGGTGGAGATAGAACCGCAGTTACAGCTACAGTAATTAAAGCTAGAGGCGGAGTAATGCCACATTGGGAAGGACGCTTGAGCGAAGATACTATCAGGCAATTAGCACTCTATGTGCATTCTTTGGGTGGAGGGGAGTAATCCTATATCCAATGAATAGCAAGAAGCCTGTTTCAGATAATATAAATTATTTCACTAAGCAGGAGAATATTTATCCTCAAAGAGTTTGGGGTACGTTCCGTAAGTTAAAATGGCTATCCATGATAGTGCTTTTGGGTATTTATTACTTAATGCCTTTACTACGTTGGGATAGAGGTGGACTTGTACCAGATCAAGCAATATTAATTGATATGCCTAGCCGTAGAGCATATTTCTTCTTCATTGAGATATGGCCGCAAGAAATCTATTATTTAACTGCAGTGCTTATTTTTGCAGCTTTAATGATGTTTGCTGTAACTTCTTTGTTTGGCAGGGTCTGGTGTGGCTACGCTTGCCCACAGACGGTTTGGACTGATTTATTTGTTTGGGTTGAGCGTATTGTTCAAGGTGATCGTAATGCTCGTATGAAGCTTGATAAATCAAAAATATCTTTAGAAAAAATCTGGAAAAAAGGCTTAACTCACTTTATTTGGCTGATTATAAGCTTTTGTACTGGCGGAGCATGGGTTTTCTATTTTAATGATGCTCCAACATTGTGGGAACATATTATTCATTTTGATGTTCCAATGACTATTACTGGTTGGGTTTTGGCTTTAACGGGTACAACTTACTTAATGGCAGGTTACGCTAGAGAGCAAGTATGTATTTATA
>JAJFGX010000024.1 GCA_021775895.1 Alphaproteobacteria bacterium
CGGCCGCCATTCCAGCACAATCACCAACATTATCACCAACATTATCTGCAATACATGCAGGGTTACGAGGATCATCTTCTGCAAGGTCACCTTCAACTTTACCAACAAGATCCGCACCAACATCAGCACCTTTAGTAAAGATACCGCCACCAAGACGGGCAAAGATAGAAATCAAAGATGCACCAAAACCAAAAGCTACAAGAGCTTCTAATACATGACGCTGATCTAACCCCATACTTCCTAGAACTATATAATAAATGCTAAGGCCTAATAAACCTAAACCAACAACTAGCATTCCAGTAATTGCACCTGATTTAAAAGCTATATTAAGAGCTTGGGATAATCCCTTTTGTGCAGCGTCCGCTGTACGCACGTTTGCTCTTACAGATACATTCATACCAACATATCCAGCAAAGCCAGATAAAACAGCACCAATTATAAATCCTATAGCAACTTGCGTTCCTAATAATAGTCCCAATACAATTGCAACTGCAACTCCAACAGCAGAAATAGTTATATACTGACGGTTCAAATAGGCTTTTGCCCCTTCTTGAATAGCTGATGCAATCTCACGCATTTTTTCATTACCACTACTAGCACTCATAACCTGAAATCCAGCAAAAAGGCCGTATAACAAGGCAAGAATACCTGATGCAATAATAATCATCTCATTCTGTGTCATTTTATTAGTTCCTTATCTTTATTATTTATTATGTGTTCCAAACAAATGCAGTAATAGCAAAAAAAACTGTAGGTTATTGTTAAATCTATAATTATCTTTTGTTAATAATGCGATTGCACCTTGCATGATAATAATAATTAATGCAAGAAATTTTATTTTATTGCATTTTATTCAAGATATGTGTTGACTATATGTTAATTCTGTGTTAAGTTACTAACTGCAATATAAAATAAAGGAGATAACAATGGATTTTAAAAAGACATATGAAGTATTAACAGGAGCTAGCTTCGTTCAAGAAACTGATAAAGCTTGGGATAAAAGAGAAGAAGAAAAAGACCAAGAAATCAGAGAAGCCATAAATAAGGCTGAACAAAATATGCTCGCTAAATATTCCTCTGATAGAAAAAAATCTATAAATAAAAACCTTAAAAGATTCGCGGTAGCAGCAAGTTTCTTGGCAGTTGGCGGTGTTGCTGATGTCATGACAAATGATACTGACCTTAGCCTTAGCACTGATCATTCCAATCCTAAGGTTGTAGCAGAATATGAAAGCCGAATCTCACTATTAGAACAAAAAGCAGCAACTATAGAGAAAGGTGCTGCAAATACATCTGTTGATGCTGGGGAGTTAAATGATGAAGTAAGAAAAGAAGGCAGACGATTGCTTAGCAATGCTGTTGCTGATCGTGGTCTTTCAGAAGAGAACGTTCACTCACTTTCCCAGCGATTCGCTCAAAATATTATGCCTGTTGATAATATTGGTTCTTTTGAATTGTCACACCTAGAATATTTAGATGAATGTAAAGCAGATAACCCTGACCAAATATATATTGGTGATTTGGATAATTGCACAATAGAAAAATATGAAGATGCTGAAAGTGATGGTCCTTGGATGGGTATTATTATTGCTGCCCTAGCTCATGATTTATTATTTCCAAAAGTAGTTCGTGCCATGGGCATGAGAAGAAAAGAAAATGATGATGCAGGCATAATAGAGAAAGCAGCGCTTAAATTAAGTGGTAAAAGATTACCAACTAATTGGTAGAATATAAGGAGATTAATGATATGGACGCAATTGGAGCTGATATACACTATGAAGTTGATGAAGGTTGGGATAATGTTCCAAGCCAGAATAATATAAATTCAAAGTGGAGTGATATAGCCAAGAATTATAAAAGAGAACAAGAGTTAAAAAAATTAAAAGAATCTAAAAAACCTGATGAACCAAAAAAATCTAAAACAAGTGCATTCATAGCAACTCTATGCTTTATAGCTCTTGGTGGCTATGTTGACGTTGCAACCAATGACATGTTCATAGAGGCAAGCAATGAACATTCTGACCCTAGCGTTGTAGAAAAGTATGAAAATAGACTCTCAATATTGGAACAAGCAGCAGAAAAACGACAAGAATATAACGCAGGTTATTTGGCGAACCTAGACGACACTAATACTACACCATATCAAATTGAACTTTTAAACAAACAGTATAAGCTTGCAGGGCAGGATTTTATGGAGAGTGTTTGGAATGATAACTACATTTCTGAACAAGATGTCGAAACATTATCAACAAAATTTGAGCAATCTGTTATGCCTATAAGTAGACTTGGCTTTTTCAATACAGTACACCCGAAATATTTAGATGAGTGCAAAGCTGAGAATCCTAGAATGAATGGTCTTGTACCATTGCAAAGTTGTACAATAGACAAACATATTGATGAAGTGGAAGATGGCCCTTGGTTAGGGCTATTGGTTGCTATGGCAATATTTCCACTGCAATCTATCTCCGTAAAATTAAACCCTAAACCGCAAGAAAATAATAAATCACCTAAAAAAAGCATGATAGATCGTGCTATGCGTCGTATCCGTGGCAAGCCTACAACTAAATGGTAGTTATAAATGAACAAACAAAATAATTTGAACGATACATTAATAGACGCTGCAAAATTTGGTAACCTTAAATCTATGCAAACAGCACTAGATAGTGGGGCTGATATTAATACTAAATATGATTGTAGTGGTGATACTGCTTTGCATTGGGCTGCTCGCAATAACCACCTAGAATTGGTCAAAGAACTAGTAGCAAGAAAAATAGATGTGAATACTCAAAACTGTTTTGGTAATACAGCTATTATGACTGCAATAATGAGCAATAATATAAATTGCGTCAAAGAATTAATAACAGCTAAAGCCAATATTAATATTCAAAATGAGAGAAAAAGAACAGCTTTAATGTGTGCTACTGTACAGCCACCTTGTATTATTAAAGAAATAATTGCAGCCGGTGCGAAATTAGATATTAAAGATAAATATAAAAAAACAGCTTTATTGCAAGCCGTCAATGCAAACAAAAATGACATAGCAAAATTGCTTATAACTGCTGGAGCAAGTATAAAAGATTTAGATACAGAACAAAAAAAGCTTTATGCTGATACTATAAGTAAACAAAAAGCCAAACAACAACAGCAACGTCTAAAGCAACAAAAAGACTTTAGAGCCTATGCTAAATCCAGACACAGAAATTAAGCTAAAACACTTAAAAGAAATCCAAAGTCATTTTCTTATTTGGTAATTTAATATTACTGTGAATATCATAACCAGTTTCGGGCAGATGGTCGCCATCTAGTGTATATCTGACTGGAACTCTTTTTGTACCGCCACCATTAGTTCTATATGATATAGATGTAGGTACTAAATCGCCATCTATTGAGTATTCTTTTTTTATTCTAACATCGTCTGGTAGCTCATCACGTAGCCTTTTTGAAAAATCCATTTTTATCTCCTTTAAGTATAATTACACTAAGATAAAGATAT
>JAJFGX010000025.1 GCA_021775895.1 Alphaproteobacteria bacterium
ACGCCCCACCTATATCACGTCAATGACATAGGAATTTAATGCTTGGTTATTAAGCTACTAAAGCTAGCTCAACTTCCTGACGATTGTTGTCGTTTGCATTTATCAATTTTAGACCGATAACGGTGGTACTTCACCGAGTGAAAGCCAAAACCGCCTTTACTACGCACGTCGATCCTATTTCGACCCCATCACAACAACACATATCAATATGTATGTTGCCTACACTTTCGTCTAAATTTTCAACTATCGCCAAATATAATTTGGCTCTGTTTCAAATAAGACATTCAGTGATAACAACAATTTTTTAATATAATATATTAAAACTATGTTGTTAGGGTGGAGTCGCCGGGTACCGCCCCCGGGTCCGTAACGCTTATTACGCAGCGCATTTATCACCATAGTTAACCGAAGCTAACAATACCATTATAACATGTTTCTGGGTGAAATGCTAGAAATTATCTTTTCTTGCTCTTATTTCTGCAAAAACTTCTTCTGCTGTGCTATCGGGCATGCCGATAGCTTGTTTAAGGCTAGGGTGATCGCAACGAAGGAATGGATTAATTGCTTTCTCAATAGCAAGAACAGAGGGAATGGTTGAGATATTCTCACTTTGCATTTTAGTGATTCTCTGATGATACTTTTTTAATAAAGGGTTAGTGGTTTCAATAGTTTCAGCAAATTTTGCATTATCTTCAGTATATTCATGCGCACAATAAATTTGTGTTTCTTCGGGTAGATTTCGAATTTTTTTGAGCGAGTTCCACATTTGTGTTGGTGTGCCTTCAAACATGCGACCACAACCCAAAGAGAATAAGGCATCTCCACAAAAAAGAGCGTTATCTTTTTCAAACCAATAAGCAACATGACCCGTAGTATGCCCTGGGACTTCTATTACGACTGCCCGACATTGTCCGAGTCGCACTCCATATCCATCAAAAACAGGTAGATCAATATCAGGGATTCGTTCCATTTCACTGGCAGGGGCAACAATTTCACAGTTAGGAAATTTTTTTTGTAGTTTTTTATTGCCACCAATATGATCCCAATGATGGTGTGTATTAAAAATACAATCTAGTTTTTTATTATTATCTTTAAGCCATTTAAGTACAGGTTCTGCTGATGTTGGGTCAACAACACCAGTCATGCCTGTTTCTTCACAAATAAGCATATATATATAATTGTCTTTTAGTGCCGATAATTGTACAATTTCCATGCTTAATATATAAAGATAAAATAAATTTATGTCGATATAAAACAATAATTCTATAAATTTATATTTTTCATGCTTGACATTATGTCGATTAACGCTATAGTTCCAGCTTAGCTTTGGGTGGTTCTTAAAGAATCATTCACGATGGATTGTGTATAAAGCACAAAAATAATAAATAACAAAAGAATGGTAGAACCATGTTTGCAGTTTTAAAAACCGGTGGAAAACAGTACCGAGTACAAAAAGATGATGTAATTCGTGTTGAGCGTTTAGACGCTAACGAAGGTGACAAAATAAAATTAGATGAGATTTTGATGGTTGGTGAGCCAGCAAATGCAAAGATAGGTGCTCCTATGGTTAAGGGTGCATTTGTAACAGCTGAGGTTGTAGCTCAGAAACGTGCTCCTAAAATTGTTGTCTTTAAAAAGAAGCGTCGTCAAAATTATCGTCGTAAAAAAGGACATAAACAACAAATTACTTTGTTGCGAATCAAAGACATTAAAGTAGCTTAGTATTAAGATAAGAGGTAAAAGAAATGGCTCATAAAAAAGCAGGTAGTAGTTCAAGAAACGGTCGTGATTCGGCTGGACGTCGTCTTGGAGTAAAAAAGTTTGGTGGAGAATTAGTTATCCCTGGTAACATTATTATACGTCAACGTGGTACAAAATATCACCCAGAGAAAAATGTTGGTATTGGTAAAGACCATACTATTTTTGCTTTAGTTGAAGGACATGTTTCTTTTAGAAAACGCAGAGATAATAAGACATTTGTTTCTGTTGTTGCTAATAATGCTTAATTTTTAAAGTAATTAAGAATAGCAATAATTTGTTATAGATAAAAATAATCAGGGGGACTTTATTGTTCCCCTTTTTTAATAATTTAAAGAAAAATACAGGAATCTTGAAATGAAGTTTTTAGATCAAGCGAAGATATATTTACAAAGTGGTGATGGTGGCTCTGGCTGTATGAGTTTCAGGCGAGAAAGATGCGTGGAATTTGGAGGCCCTGACGGAGGTAATGGTGGCAGAGGTGGTCATGTTATTTTCGAAACAGTAAAAAACTTAAATACTTTAATTGATTTTAGATATCAACAACATTTTAAAGCCGAAACAGGTCATCATGGAGAAGGACGTAATAAAAGTGGTGCAAAAGGCAATGATTTAGTTATTAAGGTTCCTATTGGTACTGTTATATTATCAGAAGATAAAGAGCATGTTCTAGCTGATATGGATAAAGATGGTGAGACAACTATTTTCTTAAAAGGTGGTGATGGTGGTTTTGGTAATGCCCATTATAAATCGTCAACTAATCAAGCTCCCCGTAAAATTACTCCCGGTTGGAGTGGTGAAGAAATGGCAATTTGGTTGCGTTTGAAATTAATTGCTGATGTTGGATTATTAGGATTGCCCAATGCTGGTAAGTCAACTTTCTTGGCTGCATGCTCTAAAGCAAAACCAAAAATTGCAGATTACCCATTTACTACGCTTACTCCTAATCTTGGAGTTGTAGGAGTTGATAATACAGAGTTTGTAATAGCCGATATCCCTGGTTTAATTGAAGGAGCTCACGAAGGGCTTGGCGTTGGTCATCGTTTTTTAGGTCATGTAGAACGTACGTCTGTTTTGTTACATTTAATTGATATAACCAGTGATAGTCCTGCTGATGATTATTATACTATTCGTAAAGAATTAGAACTTTACGGTGAGGGACTAGTTGATAAACCAGAAGTGATTGCTTTAACCAAAGCAGATTCATTAGGTGAGGAATTAACAGATGATCAATTAAGCACTTTTGAGAAAGAAACAGGTAAAAAGGCTTATGCTATTTCAGCAATTAGCAATCAAGGAGTTACTGAAGTCCTTAGAGAATTACGCATGCATATAGATGGTAAAGTTGAAAATATAGATGAAAACTATGTAGAAAGCAGTGCTGGCGGCTATGACCCTTTAAGGTCGAATGCTAATAGTTAATAGCTACACGCCGTTTTAAAGCTCGAGTAATGAATCGCCCTGCATGTACTGCATATTTAACTTCTTTAGTGATTTTTAGTGGATTGCCAGTTGCCTCAGCTGCAATCATCGCACCCGCAAATGGTGCTGATGTCATACCATGCGAGCCAAACGCCCCCGTAACATATAAGTTTGGATAGTAAGAAGAGCTATCAAGCGAAATCATATTCTCAGTTATTTTGCCTTTTTCTAGCCCTTTATATTCTATTTGCCAGTCTAGTAAAATAGGTACTCTACCAATTATGGGTAGATGGTCTAATGTAGTCGTTCTAATTTGAGCTCTGCCATTTATTTCTTTTGTATTTATTTTATTGGTACACAAGCTTGGTATTTGCTCAGATAAAACATTAATATTCTCTAAGTTGTCTTTTGTGGTTTCTGCTAACAACTCAGGATTTTTGTCCAATCTATGAAAGGTAGAACCCATATAATGTATTCCATCAACCGCAGGAGGAATATATCCTTTATGTGCAACGACTACTTTTAATTTAGATGATTGCTCTGTTTGTGGTAGAGCGGTTACCTGCCCACCAACGTGTTTTAGTGGCAACCATGAGCTTTGTATATAGTCTGTAAGTTTTCTCCCAGATGCTATAATAACTATATCTGCTGTTATAGTTTCATTATCATTGCCAGTCACTGACCATGTTTTTGTTTTAGTAGTATAATTAATCGACTTTGCAGGGTGATTAATTTTTAAACTAATCATATCTGAGTAGGCATCTAATAGTGATTTACAAAATAATTTAGGAGCTAAATATCCAGCTTGAGGATAAAATAGCCCACCAACAGGGACATTAACTCCAGCAATTGAGCTTGCTTGTTCTTGGTTTAAATGATGAATAACATCTTTATTCCACTTTGATGTTTTTAGAATGCCTTGATTTTTTATCCGCATATTTTTATCAAAATCTAGCATTAAAGCACCAGTTTGTTTACAGCCTGTGTTTTTACCTAATTGCTTTAATAAGTCGCATGTATGGAGAAAAGCATATTGATAAAACTCACTAAAAGGTGATGGTGATGCAGTTAATCTAGGATAATATACGCCAATGGTATTACCAGAAGCCTCATTTGAAATCGTATTGTTTGCTTCTAATACCGTAGACTTTACGCCATGTTCTGCTAAAGCGTATGCGACAGAGCAACCAGCTATACCAGCACCGATTACAATAGCATGTTTTGTTTTTGTTTTGTTCATTTTGTAGCTTCAAAAAAATAACTCTGAGTATACAATTATATACTCAGAGTCATAAAAAAACTATTTTATATTAGTAATTACTTACTATTGTATCTTGGGCCTTTAGAAGGCAAGTATCTGCTTTTATCAACTACAGCGTTATTTACGAAACTGTGACGATCTTTTACTGCGTTAAATACTTCAGACACAGGTTCTTGCTTAGCTTCTTTTGTATATTCTTCCATGAAGTCTACTAACATATGCATGTATTGGGATACGTCCATGCTTTTTAGTAAATCTGCAAGAGCATCATCATTCTTTTGAGTTCCACTGTTGCTACCCATAATATCAATTAGCTCTTTACCTTTTTTTTCAAACTGATCGATAGATGTTACTGTTTTATCTGTATTATTAATTTTTTTGTTCATTTTTCTTCACCCTTTATTTAAATACATTATTGTTTAGTCAAAAACCCTTTTTACCATATCTTTCGAATCGGAGGTACATTTATACACTAAAGTAATAGTAATATGCAATAAGTTTTTTTTAATCTATTAAAAACTAAATATATGCATTGTAAAATAAAGCGTTATAATAGAAAGATACATATAATATCAATAGAATAGGAAAAATATGTTTAAAGTTCTTTTTGTCTGTACAGGAAATATTTGTCGCTCTCCAACTGCAGATGCTGTGATGAAGCATATAGTAAAAGAGCATAATCTATCAGATAAAATATATGTCGATTCGGTTGGAACTAATAGCTATCATGAAGGTGAAGCACCAGATCATCGGGCAGTTGAAATGGCTAAACTGCATGATATTGATATGTCAGGTTTGAAAGCAAGGCGGTTAGAGCCTAATGATTTCATGGAGTTTGATTTAATGCTTGCGATGGATCACGGACATTTAAGTTTTATGCAACAATTACAACCACCAAATAGTAAGGCAGGTTTGGAAATGTTCTTAAAATATGCCATTAATTGTGATGAAACAGATGTACCAGATCCTTGGTATGGGCATGGTGATGGTTTTAGGTATGTTTTTGATTTGATTCAAAATGGTTGTGATGGTTTATTAGAAGTAATACGAACACAACATTTATAGGG
>JAJFGX010000026.1 GCA_021775895.1 Alphaproteobacteria bacterium
TGGTTCTTATATTAAACATGCAAAGACTAATGCTACTCTACCAAAAGACAGTGAAATAGAAGCAGTTACATTGGAAGAAGCACTTGAGCTGATTGCAAAAAAAGAAGCTACAGGAACAAAAGCCAAGAAGCCAGCAGCAAAGAAAAAACCTGCTAAGAAAGCAGCTAAAAAGTAATTGCCCCGTGTCTTTGTGGCAATCCAGAGTCTACGGGCATAGAAACCTATGCTCGTAATGACGGAACAGGGAACTAGATTGTCACTTCTTTGCCTGTATCATTATTTGTACTTGTTTGATTTTCTAATTCTGCTTGTAGGCGTTTTAGGTGCCTTTTTGTCTTCCAGTGTTCATGACGAAGAGAATAGGCACTAATAGATACAAACAAAGCTCCACAGAAAAAGCCAACACCCAGCATGAAAAGTCCAACGAAATAAAGCGGTAGGCTATATGATTCTGCGTATATCCAGTAATGGACATCAATTCTATCTTGATTGCTAATAATAAAAACCAAAGCAAGAACAGTTAAGGGGATTGTAATAAGCCAAGAGATATATTTCACAAGAATCTCCAATTTTGCTATGATTATGCTTGATCTGGATTTAAACGTTCGTGTAGTTTTTTACCTGTTTTGAAGAAAGGAACGGCTTTTGCATCAACAAAAACTTTTTCTCCCGTTCTAGGGTTGCGACCTTGACGAGACTTACGCTCTTTAACAGAGAATGTTCCAAAGCCACGTAACTCAACACGATCACCTTTTGAAAGAGCTGCTGTAATACCATCAAAAATAGATGTAACAATTTGCTCTGTGTCACGAATATATAAGTGTGGGTTAAGTTCAGAAATTCGTTGAATTAATTCTGATTTAGTCATTATCATCATCCCTTTTATATTATTGAATTACCTTTATACATTGCCAGCATAGTTCTTACCCGTCAAGTGCATAATAATAAAAAATAATAAAAAACATTGAACAATGTGCTTATTTTTCTAAACTCTTGATCTCAGTCAACTGATTCATAATTAAACGCTTAACTGGAGGTAGTTTACTACCTAATTTCAACATAGAATCACGCAAGAATTTTGCTGGTTTATTTTCTGCTGTATAAATAGCGACTAAAGCATTTGTTCCAAGATAAATTGGCTTGGTTGCAAGGCGGTGTTTCTTTTGATAGGTCTCTAACAATGTTTGTCCGCCAATATCAAGACCATTAAGTTTAGCTTGTTTTATTTCATTGGCTAGAACATGTGCGCCTTTTAGTCCTAAATTATAGCCATGAGCGGTTACAGGGTGCATACCAACCGCCGCATCTCCCATTAAAGCAAATCTTGTCTTAACAAATTGCTTCGCATAAACGCCAACTAATGGATATGAGTATTTTTTAGTGCTTAACTTCATTTTTCCAAGACGATTCTCAAAGCGATTCTGAATGTCCTCATTAAATACTTTATCGTCCATATTAATAATATCGTCTGCTTTGTCCGATGGAATAGTAATTACAATTGATGATGAATTACCAGATAATGGCAATACAGCTAGAGTTTGATCGTAATGGAAGCATTCATGAGCAATTTGATTATGCGGTAATTCATGCTCCATTCGGCAAACGATTACAGTTCTGCCAAAATCATTCATAGAGGCTGAAATGCCCATTTTACGTCTCATGTTTGAGAAACGACTATCAGCCGCAACAATCAGAGGGCAAGTTATTTCTCGACCATCAGATAATTGAACGACTCCTCCTTTAGCGGAGGTTTCAATTGCGGTGACTTCAATATCAGTTATTAAGTCAATATTTTTAACTGGCTTTACAGACTCGTAAACAGCCTTACGAATGATATGGTTAGATACTAAACAGCCTAAGAAGTCTTTTTCTGTATCGTTTTTATCAAAATGTAGAGCAAAAGGCGAAGTGCCGTTTAATACTTTTGCCTCTTTTATTTCAGAGACTTTATTAGCTGGAATTAACTTCCAAATATCAAGCTTTTTTAATAGCTCAATTGAAAAATGGGTTAAAGCAATATCTCTGCCATCAAATTCTGGCGAGGCAATAACATTTTCTGGAGACTTTTCTATAACTGCAATTTTTAAATCAGTATCAGCTAGAGATTTAGCAAAGCTTAAACCCGCAGGCCCACCACCTATAATTATAATGTCGTATGTTGAACTGCCCATGTTTCATAACTCCTAATATAATGGTGCTGCTAGGGAGAATTGAACTCCCGACCTCGTCATTACCAATGACGCGCTCTACCACTGAGCTACAGCAGCAACTTATTACTAATATATATAATCTGTGCTTGACCTAATTTCAAGCTGAATTTAGTATGTCAGAATGTTAAATAAAGAAGAGCTAAAAAAACAAAAGCAAAAAAAGCGAGAAGCTGCTTTGCGTACAAATTTGCAACGTCGCAAGCAACAGGCTCGCGATCGTACCGTAGATGAAGTTTTAGATGAGACAATAGACACTAATAAAAAATGATAAAGGATAAATAATAATGTCAATAATGCCAGATACATGGATTCGAGAACAAGCTCAGAATCACCAAATGATTACTCCTTTTTCAGAAAAGCTTAGTAAAGATGGGGTTATTTCATATGGTCTATCTTCATATGGCTATGATTGCCGTCTATCTGATGAATTTATGATTTTTACGAATGTTGATAATGCTCTAGTTGACCCGAAAGAATTTAATCCAAATAGCTTTGTTGAGCGTAAAACTGATGTTTGTGTGATTCCACCAAACAGCTTTGTTTTATGCCGTACAATTGAAACATTTAAAATCCCAAGGGACGTATTAGTAATTTGCCTAGGAAAAAGTACTTACGCCAGATGTGGGTTGATTGTTAATGTAACACCGCTCGAGCCTGAATGGGAAGGACAAGTAACATTAGAGATTTCTAATACTACGCCTCTACCAGCAAAAGTCTATGCGAATGAGGGGATTGCTCAATTCTTATTCTTTAAAGGTGAAAGCCCTTGTGAGACTTCATATGCTGACCGCAGTGGTAAGTATATGATGCAAGAGGGCGTTACCCTACCTAAGCTATGAGTCTTCCCACTTTGCCTTTACACGTTGTTATTGCGTCACTCACCTAGGTTTTACTAGGCTTCGTTTCTTATGCCTAGTCTAAAAACAAATTGAAAAGACTATAAAACAAGCATAAAATCAGACTGTGGCAAAAATAACACAGTGATGAGTTTTTATCACATATACTGAATTTTTACTATTGAACCTTTAAAATAGAGGATATATGATTTATTCATTATCCCTTGATGTGTATTAAGGGAAATAATATTTTCAAATTTCTTTTGGAGGAAAACAATGAAAAAAATACTTTTAGCAACTACTGCTATTGCTGGTTTTGCAATGTTTGCAACACCTGCTATCGCTGATGGACTACAACTTGAAGTTGGCGGATTCTACCGTGGTTACGGTGTATTCACTGATAATGATGAAGCGGCTGGTACTTCTGTTCGTGATTTTGATTTCCGTGATGACGCTGAAATCCACTTTTCAGGTGAAACAACACTAGACAACGGTCTAACAGTTGGTGCACATGCTGAAATAGAAATCGCTGAAAACTCTACATCAAACACAGCTGATGAAGCTTATGCTTATTTCTCAGGTTCTTGGGGACGTGTGAACTTTGGTCATGAAGATGGTTCTCACTACTTATTACAAGTAGCTGCTCCTTCTGCTGATTCAAATGTTGATGGCCTTCGTACTCGTTTTGAAAGCATGGATTTTGCTGATGTAATCGCAAACATAGATGCTTTTGAAGGTGGCACTACTATTTCTGGTGCACTTGGAGCTACAGATTACGACATGGCTATGTCTCGTGACTCTATGAAACTTACATACTTAACACCTAAATTCAGTGGCTTCCAAGGTGGCGTAACATTCGCTCCTGAAGTAACTGATGGTGTTGCTGGTATTGGCAATGGTACAGCTACTGCGACAACTGACGATGATGCTGGTGAATTCGAGAATCTTTGGGAAGTTGCTGCACGTTGGGATGGCGAATTTGAAGGTGTTGGTCTAAGCTTCGGTGCTGGTTACGGTAAAGCTTCTACAGAAGCTGATGGCGCTGCTACTACAGTTGGTTCAGATGATCGCACACAATGGAATGTTGCTGCATCTGCAAACATGGCTGGTTTCACACTTGGTGGATCATTCAGTGAAGATGATTTCGGTCTTGGCGGAGCTACTTCAGGTGATGGACAGGAAACATGGGTTATTGGTGCTGGTTGGGACAATGGACCATACCACGTAGGTGTTTCTTATCTTGATACTAACTTCGAATATGGCGATGCTACAGGCGAAGAAGTTGACATTGATCGTCTAACATTCGGTGGTACATATGCATATGGCCCAGGAATGACATTCCGTGGTGCGGTATCATTTGGAACTATTGAGAATGACGATACAGGCGTTGCAGCTGTTGATCGTGACTTCACAATGGTAACATTGGGTACAGAAGTTAGCTTCTAATTCGAAGTTAACAACTAGACTTATTAGGGAAGGGTATGCTTTAAGCATGCCCTTTCTTTTTGTATCTATAGTAATTCCACTTAATTCTTACACGTTGTTATTGCGTCAGTCACCTAGCTTTACTAGGCTCCGTTCCTTATGCCTAGTGTAAAAATAAATTGGAAAGACTATATAGTAATTTCACTGCCCCAAACCCGTCGTTGCCCGACCGTCTTTGCAATGAGGGCATTAGCCCGACGTGGCAATCCAGAGGTTACTAGCTATAGAAACTAGATTGCTTCGCTATGCGCTCGCAATGACGAAACGGGGAACTAGATTGCTTCGTTACTTCGTTTCTCGTAATGACGGCATAAGGAATCACAAAAGACTTGATTATGAAATGCTTTTATAGTATTTATTGTATTGTTCAAATAAATCACATATACGAAAGTCTGACTTAAAACTATGGACAAGAAGAATTGGAATAAAGAGCTATTAACAGCTTATTCTCTAAAGCAATATGAAGATCTAGAAACTGCTTTGGATAATGGGGCAAATCCTAACGTTATCAACGTTCATGGCAAAACGATATTAATGGGTGCTATAGAATATAGTAGAATAGATATCATTAAAATGATATTAAAACACAATCCTGATTTAGAGGTAGAAGATATAAATGGGGATACAGCTCTTAAATATGCAATAAAACAAAAAGATGTAAACATTGTTAAAACGCTAATAGAAGCTGGGGCAGATGTTAATTCTAAAGATAAACAGGGAATCGTACCTTTAATAGCATCTGTAACATCGCCTTCAGAAAACCATAAACTTATAATGGAAATGCTAATAGAGGCTGGAGCAGAGCTTAATGCTACGGACTCAAATGGTAATACGGCTCTTATGGTAGCGGCGGATTATGATTTTGTTGAGCTTGTTCAAATGCTAATAGATGCAAAAGCTGATATTAACATGCAAAATAAATATAATCATACAGCATTAATCAATGCTTCTGCTACGAATGGGAATGGCAGCCTCAAAGCATTAATAAAGGCTGGGGCGGAGCTTGATGTTCAAAATAACAATAATAATACAGCACTACTAAATGCCTGCCGTCATAATAAGGTAGATAGTATTAAAATATTGGTAGAGGCGGGGGCAGACGTTAATCTTTCAAACACAATTGATACGCCTCTTACTTTGGTTATAAAATACAATAGCTATAATAATGTAGAGATTGTTAAGGTTTTAATAGATGCAGGGGCAGATATTGAGACTCATAGTATGCATGGGAGTACGGCTCTCAGTTTATCAACTGGTTATAAGAATACGAAAACATCTGAAGCTCTTATATTGGCAGGAGCAAATATAGATTGCCTAAGTAATTTAGAAAAAGATCGATATGCCGATGCTATAAGTGAAGCTGAATCTATAAAATTAGCTGCGAAAATCAAACAACAAGAAATAAATCATTTGGCGGTTAAAAAAAGGGTGTCGGCCATGGGTGGCTATGTCAGAAAATATAGAAATCAGAGGAAAAGATGATGAATGAAACTGATTGGGATCAAAAACTATTAGATGCTACTCATTGCGCTCAAGTTAATGGTGTTAGAGAAGCCATAAATAATGGTGCAAATATTAATGTAACTAATAAGTCTAGCGGTGATACGCCGCTAATAAACTCTTGTTGGAATAGCAGGACAGAAAATGTGATGATGCTGTTAAAAATGAATGCTGATCCAGATATTCAGAATGCATATGGAACTACAGCATTAACTATGTCTGTTACAAGAAATCAGCCAGCAATAATTAAACTTCTAATTGAAGAGGAGGCAAATCTTAATCTTCAGAATCAAAAAGGCAGTACAGCGCTTAATTTAGCCGCAGAACATAACAATATGGAGATACTTGAAATGCTAGTTGATGCGGGCGCTGATCTTAATATTAAAGATAACGATGGTAATACACCACTGATTAACAGTGCTTCTAAAATAGATAGGCAGAATCTTATAAAGCTAGTAAATGCAGGGGCTGATATTAATGCTCAAAATAATGCTGGTAGCACAGCTTTAATAAACGCCTCATGGAACTGTAGAGTGCTTAGTGTTATGGAATTAATAAAAGCCGGAGCAGATATTAATATTAAGAATAAACATGGCGATACAGCTCTTTCCTTGGCTACGCCATATTCAGATGCCAATAATAGAGATATATCTGAAATTTTAATAAAGGCAGGTGCAAGTATCGATTGCTTAAGCGATTCTGAAAAAGAAAAATATGCTGATGCTATAAAAGCAGGGAGAGATAAAAGAAAAGGAATAGAAAGTATTCCTCATGCAGTGATTAAAAGTAAAATATCTGCAATGGGTCATTATGCAAGACAACGAAGTAAGCGTTTAAATCGCTAGTGTTAGCAGTTGCAGACGCACTCTGCCATATAGCCGTTCATCTATTATCTTAAAGTCATTTGGTATTGTTTCTGGTTGTTTTTTATCAGTTTCTAAGATGCAAATCATGTTTTTATCTAAAAGATTATATTTCTTTAAAGAAAGTAATGTATCGATTCCTAAGTTCTTACCATATGGGGGGTCAAGGAATATCATGCTATATTGAGAATGAATATTAGAGCCTTCTTTAGTAATTGGTAGATTCTGTAATTTTATATTTGCGATTCTGCTAGGTATTTTGCAATATTCTATGTTTTTCTTACATATATCAACTGCTTGTGTGTTGTTGTCTATAAATAAAGCTGTGCTTGCACCTCTGGATAATGCCTCAATTCCTAAAGCACCAGTGCCGCAGAATGCATCTAAAACAACTTGGTTTTGCCATTTATATATAGCTTCGGATACTTGTAGGTTTTCTAGAATATTAAACAGATTTTCACGCACACGATCTGTCGTTGGTCTAGTTATATTCCCATCTTTAGGGGAAAAAAGAGGGATTCCTTTATAGATTCCACCGATAATTCTCATGTTATGTATAAAACTTTCCGTTTAAATATAATAAGATAGCAATATTTATACAAAATTTTTAACACATTTGTCTAAAAATTTGTTAAAATAAAAGATATAGGTAAAGTTCTGCTTTTACCAACATTATAAATTAAGTGATTCGTATTTTATAACGTGGAGAAAATTTTTGATAAAGCCATATTTCGTACTTTATACTAAAACCAGCCTTTCTATGTTGATGTTTGGCTTGGTCTTTCTTGCAGTGTCTACTTTCTCTAATCCAGCATATGCATTAACGGCTGGTTGCAATCCAACAAAATGGGCAGATTTGCAAAATCTTGCGGAAGTTCGTGTTGCCTATGATATTGGAGCAACGGAAGAAATTATTCCAAAACCAGATAGCGTGCTTGCCTTAACTTGTTTCGCACAAGCCAGTCAAGAATCTGCTTTAAAAGGAGGTAGTATTTTTTCAGGTGATTTTACTCCTAATTTGGATAATGTAATACAAGGTACAGTAGAAGACATGTTAGGTAATTTTGCAGGTAGTTTGTTAGATGGATTTTTTGTAGGGGCTTTTAGTGGTATGTCTGGAATGAACGGCTTTATTGATGACGTATCAAATTTATTTTTTATGTTCCATCCTCCTTTTTCTTGCGATCATATGCAGGATATTTGGAATGATACCCTAACAGGTGGGATTAATGGTAATGCACCATTTATGGACTTAG
The DNA here is from genome assembly GCA_021775895.1 of Alphaproteobacteria bacterium. GTDB lineage: Bacteria > Pseudomonadota > Alphaproteobacteria > Micavibrionales > CSBR16-224 > JAJFGX01. The sequence continues at coordinate 8,151 of JAJFGX010000026.1, forward strand.
AATCAATCTTAACTATGTCAACGACTTTTAATCCATTACTACCACCAGATCCAGGTAATATTTTAGGTTTAGACTTAGCTGGTTCTAGTGCCGCTGCATTGGGGGTTCAAGCATCAATTGCAGCTCTACCAATTGCAATTCCAGTGATGGATACTGACACAAATGTAAATGGGCATTTAGATGTTTGTGATGTAATGACTAATTTAATTGGTTCAGCTCCTGCTGGCTGTTAAATTTAATGATAAATGAAAGGCTAAAAAGTGAATAAGATATATCGCTTCATTATTGGAAATTTTCTTGTTGCTGTAATTTATTTATCGCTTGCAACAGTACAGGCTCAAGCCCTTGACCCTAGATGTGATAGTGATATATGGGATATTCAGAACACTTATTCTCAAGCTATGTTGATTAGGGATACTGCTCTTGCAGCTGAAATGTTACCGCAAAACGATTCGACCCTTGCTATGACCTGTTTTGATCAGGCAATGGTTACGTCAGCAAGAGCTGGCAGGATATTTTCTGACCAAGTTACCCCGCCTACATTTGCCTCATTAACGTCCATTGCAACAGGACTTGGTAGTGTATCTGGTGTTATGTCTATGTTAGGAGGAGCAAGTGCTGGTTCACGTGGTTCAACATTAATGGCAGACTTAAATGATACTATTAGTGATGTTCTAGGTGGTTTGTTAGATGACTTTATGGGAGCAATTACAGGTGCTATTTCATCCGCCATTGGAAGCTTGCTTTCAACAACTTTTGGTGCTTTTTTAGGAAGTTTATTCACATTTGCTGTTAATATATTCCTTACTCTTATGGATTCATTTACATTTAACTGTGACAATATGGCTAATACATGGAGGAATAGTATTATAGGGCAGTCAGTTGCCTCTGCCACAGCATTTATAGATAATGATGTATTATTTGATTATGCAGAATTTGGAACTGCTATTACAGGTATAACATCTAACTTTCAAGATAAGTTAGATAACTTTGGTAATGATGTCATTCTAGATAAAGCATGGGACGATTTAAACAACAGGCTTGTCCCTGGTGGAATTACTGTTTATAAAACACCGCCAGCAATTGGTGTTAATTCTACTTTAGCTACTGTATTGGGCGCTATGTAGAGCTTAATGTAAAAGTTATTTCAGTGTCAGATATTTTGCTATGAGTAACAGTTAAATTGAAGTACTTTATAAACACTCCCGTAATATAAGCATGAATTAATCTAGGATTTAGATCATCTACAGGAATGGTGGTATCCAAGCATTCTGTCATACCTTCATATAGGCTAGGCTTCTTACCTTCTACTTTAATAATTGCAGAATTATTCTCAAAGCTAATAGTAATAGATCCATCACCTGGGTTACATTCACTAGCAAGTATTAATAGGTTTAAAAGAACCTTACCAAAACCCTTGGGTGCTTCATCTAAATTAGGAACGCCTTCCCAACTTACTTGACTGCGACTATTTCTTATCCAGTCTTCAAACACTTCCTTTATATCTGCAAAAGCTATGGTTTGCTCGCTACCTGCAGCACCATATACAAGGCGAAATATTTTTAATCTCGCTGATGCTTGACCAACACTGCTTTCAATTAAGTCAATAGCATCGCCAGCCATCTCTGTGCCTAGTTCTCTCATTAATTCTATACCATTATTAACAGCACCAACGGGACTAACTAAGTCATGACAAATTTTTGAGCATAGTAGCTCCATAACTTTTGGGTGTAGTGTAACTGCATCATTCATATTTATTCTCCCTTAAATAATTTACTTGGAAAGTCTATACCAATTTTACTTAGCTGTTCAACCAACATATTTTGTAGTTTGACTAGACCATCTTGACTAAAAGCCTCTGCACGAGCAGTTAAGACACTTTCAGTGTTAGAGGCACGCAGTAACCACCAGCCATCATCTGTAGTTAAACGAATGCCGTCAATATCACAAATGTCCCAATTATCTTCCTTAATGCTTTTTAAATTTAATAATATTTCTTTTGGAATATCAAATTTTCTATTTTCTGGAACTGTAAAGCGAATCTCTGGAGTATTGTATATTTGCGGTAAGTGATGGGTTAATTCAGACATCTTTTTATTGCCATTGCCAATAATATTTAGCAATCGCACAGCACAATAAAGCCCATCATCAAAGCCATAAAATTTATCACCAAAGCATATATGACCTGAAAGCTCTCCTGCTAGTGGGGAATTAAGCTCTTTCATTCTTGCTTTAATTAAAGAGTGACCAGTTTTCCACATGATAGGCTGTCCATCTAAATGTTTTATTTCATCGAATAATAAACGGCTAGATTTAACATCAGCAATAATTGGAGCATTAGGATAGTTTTGCAAAATCTCTTTTGCATATATAGCCATAATTATATCTGCCCAAATAATTTCTGATTTTTCATTAACAACTCCAATACGATCAGCATCGCCATCGAAGGCAATGCCTATATCCGCTTGTTGTTTTTGGACTTCTTTTTGTAAATCTACAAGGTTATCCGCAACTGCTGGATCAGGGTGGTGATTTGGAAAATTAGCATCTACGTCAGCATAAAGTAATGTGTGTTTCCCTGGTAATTTATCCGTTAGTATTGATAAGACTGCTCCCGCAGCCCCATTACCAGCATCCCAAACAACAGACAGTTCCGCACCACAAGTGTAATCCCGTAGAATCCTATCAACATAAGTTTCTCGGAGGTCACTATTATATAGTGTGCCTTGCCCGTTCTCAAAGTCTCCAGACTTTGCTATTTGGTCAATTTTCTTGATATCATCGCCATAGAAAGGTTGGTCGATCAAAGCCATCTTAATACCGTTATGAGTAATAGGACTATGCGATCCTGTGACCACCATACACGCATCGGATTTTAGGTGGTGCATTGCAAAATAAACCATTGGTGTTGGAGCTAGTCCCAGAACTGTAACATTTATTCCTGTTTCTAATAATCCAGTGATAGTTTTATCTGCAAACTCAGAAGATGATTCTCGTCCATCAAAACCCAAGCAAATATGAGTTCCACCTTTTCTGGCTACATATGTTCCAAAAGCACGTCCGATTGCATAGCAATCTTCAGCGAATAGCGTTTTATTTATTTCTCCACGAATATCATATTCTCTGATAATACTTGGGTGAAAAGAGTGTTTTTTCATGGGCTTTAAGCAGTTCTAAGTAAAGACATTGTCATTGCTGATTTTTCGGGCAGTATAGTTTTGATTAAGTGTCTTACTTCTTGTCTTGCAGCTATATTTGAAATAGAAAGTTTATTCTCTCCAGTTTCTTTAATGTCTAATAATGTTCTGCCTTCAAGGAATAATTCTCTAAACACTACTCTTTCACCAAAGCCAGAGGCTAGGCGAAAACCAAGAGATTTAGACAATCTATCCAAAACGACTCCAACTTCATTTTTATTTCGAGAATATAAATGAGCTAAACGATTACGCATAACAACCCAATCAACGAATTTATCATCACGCTTTTCTCTTTGATTACGTAAGTCCCAAATCATTCTTGTGTAGACGTTGGGCTTTATTTCAAATCTTGCTTTTTTATCAAACCTTGCGAGTAGATCTAAATCAACGAAGCTATCATTTATTGGGGTAACAATAGTATCTGCAAAAGAATGCCCAACTATGCTCATATAAGTATTACTACCCGGAGTATCAATAATAATGTAATCATTAGATTGTTTCAGTTTGTTGATAGCTTGTTCTACTAGCTCTTGCTCAGCCAGTTTTTGTTGCATAAGATTATTATGCTCTACACGCTTGATATGAATATGCTCAGGTATTGGCAGTACTTCATGTGTGTTTGAAAAAGACTTACGATTTTCAATATATTGCGTCAAAGTTCCTTGATGATTATCCAAATCAATTGTGCCAACACGATAGCCAAGCCTAAGCAAACCAACTGCAACATGCATTGCAACTGTGGACTTGCCCGTACCACCCTTTTCATTGCCAAAAACAATAATATGGGCTGAGTTTTTAGATATAAGTTTATTTTCATTTTGAAACATGACATTATTATATACATATTTTAAATACTTCTCAACAGAATAATGGAGCATCATAAATATGATAAAACGCCCACTTATAACTGTCTCTGCTGCTGTGTTAATAAATAACAATAATTCTATTTTGTTAGCTGAACGTCCAGATGATAAAGATATGGCTGGAATGTGGGAATTTCCTGGCGGTAAGATTGAGCAAGGAGAAACTCCAGAACAAGCATTAGTTAGAGAGTTAAAAGAAGAATTAAACATTGCAGTTAAAATAAGCAATCTTGAACCATTAACTTTTGTTTCTTATCAATATGAGCAAATATCTTTGCTAATGTTAGTTTTTATTTGTAGAGAATGGACAGGAGAAGTTATACCATTAGAAAAACAAAAGACTTGTTGGACAACCGCAGATAAATTAATTGAATATAATATGCCTCCAGCAGATTTGCCCATTATTTCTATTTTACAAAAAAGGCTAGCTAATGATTGATTTTAATATAGATCCAGTTGTTTTTAGTGATTTCTACAAAAGTAAATGTGGCAGAATCACCAATAAGATTATTAGCCAGCATATTTTATCCCTATGGCCAGATATAAAAGATATGAATATATTGGTTCTTGGCTGGGGTTTTCCTTATTTACATCATTTTGATAATAAAAAGAATCGACTTATTTCTGCTGTGCCACATTATAAGTTAAATAATATTAAGAAAATGCCTAAACACAATCAAAACACGGTTGCTTTAGTAAACATTAATAACCTACCATTTAACAACCATACATTTGATAGAATTTTAGTTGTTCATGGAGCTGAATATTCTACAGATATTATTGACTTCCTAGATAATGTAGAGAGACTTCTAACTAGTGATGGGCGAATAATAACAATTATGCCGAATAAATCTGGATTATGGCGAAGAAAGGGCGATACACCTTTTAAATATGGAGCGGCAATAACGGCGAATCAATTACAGTGGTCGTTAAAACATGTTGGTTTTGATGTAGATTATTATAGTGCTGCTCTTGTTTTTCCACCAACGCAATCTCACTATATGCTATCACTATCAATGAAGTGGGAGGGTATCGGACGCAATATTTTGCCATTCTTATCTGGAATTCATATTGTTGAGGGACATAAAAATCTTTATGCTGGAGCAATATTAAAACCAGAATCTAAGAAATTTGCACTTTCTAAGCCTAAATTAAGAACAGTTGCGGACTGTAATTAAATTTATAAAAAATCTTTACGTTTTATTTACTTTTCATGATTGATTAAATATAAAAAACTCATATATAATAGGGCAACATGTGCTGACAATACCGTCAGTGCTTTCTAATATAATTATAGTCTTTGATATTTTCTCATGATCGGTAAAGAAATTGATACATTAATACACTTGCTTTCCAAGCTTCCAGGGATTGGGCCACGCTCAGCTCGTCGTTTGGCTTTGCAAATGTTGAAACAAAAGGATCATTTATTGATGCCTTTATCTGACGCTTTGCGTGATGCTGCACAGAGCATAAAGACATGTCCTATTTGCTGTAATTTGGATACAGTGTCTCCTTGCAATATATGCAGCAACAATGAAAGAGATAAATCTACTATATGTATTGTTGAGCAAATTGGTGATTTATGGGCATTGGAACGCACTAAAGTGTATAAAGGATATTACCATGTTTTAGGTGGAAGCCTTTCTGCTTTAGATAATATTGGCCCTGAAGACTTATCAATCTCTGGTTTAGTAAAACGAGCAAAAGATACAGAAGTAAAAGAAATTATTATTGCTCTTAATGCTACAGTTGACGGGCAAACTACATCTCATTATTTAATTGATCGTCTACAATATTGTGATGTTAATGTTACACGTTTAGCCCATGGCGTACCAGTTGGCGGCGCTCTTGATTATTTAGATGATGGGACATTAGTTACAGCATTGAAAGCACGCTCAGCTATTTTATAAAGGAATAACATGCGTTCAACTTTATATGTAATAATTACTTTATGTTTGTTTATATTTGGTGCTAACACAGATTCATTTGCACAAAGATCCAGCGAAAATTGCGAAGAATATAAAGCCTATGCAGCTTATTATCAGCGTTGTCTTACAAGGCAGGAACGTTTAGGTCGCATGAGCAAAGCAAAAGAATATCGCAAGACAAATGCAGAGAAGAGACAAGAACGTTTAAGTAAAGGTCTAACTAAAAAACAACAATTAGAGCAAGAAAGAATTGAAGCGGAAGAAAAAGCTAAGCTTGAAGCTACGGCAAAAGCCGCCGCAGATGCTTTAAAAGAGACAGAAGAAAAGGATAGGGTATCCACAGAAGATACGGATACAGAAACTGAAGAAACAGATGAGTATACTCCAATTGTAGTTGACCCAGAAGAGTTAAGTGATAGCCAATTACAGCAAATAAAATCTATTATCGCTGGAGAAGATAAGGTAGCACCTAAAGCAACAACACAGAAGGCAACTACCCTTCAATATTCAGCTACTCCAAAACCGCCTGCTCCAAAAAATACTTTGTTGCCAGATGTTGGACTTGGTAGTCCTGAATATATACAGCTCAATCCAGTCGACCACTCTAGATTTTCCAAACCATAAAAAAACGACCTATAAAAATTATAGATCGTCTTCTTAAAATTTATATAGCAAGTTAATTATTTTGCTAATGCTGTTTGAGCTTCTTTTGCCAAAGCACCGAAGCTTTCAGGGTCATGCACAGCAATATCTGCTAAAACCTTACGGTCAAGTTCAATACCTGCTTTTTTCAATCCGTTCATAAAACGAGAATAAGGCATATCATGCATACGTGATGCTGCATTAATACGTTGAATCCATAATGCACGGAAATTACGCTTACGCACTCTACGATCACGATAAGCATATTGTAATGCTTTTTCTACCCGTTGAACTGCAACACGGAAACAGTTATTTCCACGTCCACGATACCCTTTAGCCATTTTAATGACTTTTCTATGGCGAGCATGCGCCGTTGTTCCACCTTTTACACGTGCCATTTACGCCACCTCCGCAGTCTTTTTAACTGGTTTTAATTTAACTTTACGTGAGTAAGGCATAAAATTACGCAATATAATGCGTGCATCAGCACTACATAAAAGCTTTGTGCCCCTTGCCTTACGCTTCATTTTTTTTGATTTGTTCTGCATCATATGGCGAGCATATGCATTCTTTACTTTTAACTTACCGCTAGATGTAGTGCAGAAACGCTTTTTCACACTAGACTTGGTTTTTAATTTTGGCATTTTCTACTCCTTAAAATAATCAATAATATACTTATTGTTTTAATATTGTTTGCAACCAAGGCATGCCATACGCCCGACCACATTTCCAACCTAAATATTCAGGTAGTCATGATGTTTAAGGCAGAATCACTTATTTGTCAAGAATTTTATATAGACTCATGATATATCAAGGTATATTTATTTATAAAATATAGTGTTTTTAATTTTGAGACCCTATTTTACATGTAAAAAATATAGATTGTAATAAAAATGGATATAAAATATAAGGCTCCATACCCTGCTTCATCTCTTTCAAATTTTGCAGGACATGAATTTGAAATTGATGGTATAAAATGTGCATCTATGGAAGGGTTCTTGCAGAGCTTGAAATTCCAAGATATTGCTGCACAGGTTACTATATGTTTATATACTGGGGTGCAAGCTAAAGAAGCTGGAATGTATCAAGATTGGCAAAGTAAACAGCAGCTATATTGGAATGGAATAGAAATAGACCGACATAGCGAAGAGTATCAAAAATTATTAAACCGTGCATTTTTAAAACTGTTAGAAAATAAAGATTTCAGAAAAGCTCTTTTAGATAGCAAGAATGAAAGACTAACACATTCAATAGGTGAGAGTGATCCACTTAAGACTATACTCACAGAAACAGAGTTTTGTGAAATACTAATGTCCTTACGAAAGCATCTATAGTTTTTTAAATAAGACTAAATGCAAAATAGTCTATTGCATAGTTGTAAAATTTCTTAATATCCTTATTACGTGGTATTTGATCTATAAATATAGAGCCATTGAATCTATGGACATGTTTTGATAAGTCTTTCATAGCATTGATGTTGGTTTTGAGAGAAACGAGTAAATTATCATAATTAATTACAACCGTAGAGATTCCAGAGAACCTTAGGTCTAAATTACTAATATCCGTATCTTCAATGTATAGTGCCCTATAATTACAGAATGGGCTTAATACACTAAATTTATCTAATATATAGTTCCCCATTTGTGAATGGGAAACTTTCAGGGTAAAAGAAATTTTTTGTCTAATATCTTCGCTAAGGCTATTACAAATTTCTAAGTATTTTGATAAATATTCTGGGTTATCTATTGTTTCATAATTTACAGTAATAGATATTGTTGAATCTAAAACATTGTGTTTTGTATAGATATATTTACTAGCTAGAATTAAGTTCATTCTATCAATTTTAGCTATGTTTTTTATTTTATTTGCTGGTTGTGATATTAATTGTTCTAAGCAAGAAACGGTATCAATATCGAATTCCATAACAGATATATTAGTTTCTGTATCTTTCACATTCATAACTGGTCTAAGTTGAACTTTACAATTTTCAAAAGCACGATCTAGAATGTCAGAACTGTTATCTAACATTTTTTTTCTTGCTTTGTGCATTTTGGCTAGCAACTTACTTTCTAGGTTTTTTCCTTGAATATCTTTGTCGGTAACCTTTATATCATGTGCTTCACTATTAGTCTCTTTGATTTCTAACCATTGTATTGCATCTAAATTGAATTCGTCGAAACTATGTTTTGTATTTTCTTCTAGTAGGTTGCTCGATATATCCTTTTCTATAGATTGTACCTTTAGTAGTGTCTCCTCTTTAGATAAGCCATCGTAAGAAATTAAGAACTCATTATTTATACGTGTAAAAGTATCTTTAGGTGACAAATCTTTTCTTATGCAGTCTTCGACCATATCATAGAACTTCTTTGATAACTTTTTCCACTGGTTGCCTAATTTAGACTTAAGTTTATTGATGCCTAGCGCTTTAATATAGCCAAGTGACTGTTCTTTTGGTAACTGCCCAGCTCTTTTTATAAACTTTTCTTCAAAGTTATTCTGACTGTTTGATCTATCTTTAGATATTTTTTCTACATTAGTCATACATTGACGAAAATTAGTTTCATATAATTTTGGAAAATCGCCTGGTGCGCTGGTTATATTATTAATTATTCTTTCAATTTCCTCGACAGGTAAGCTACCACCATTTTTTATAGCAGAGCTTAATAGTACATCTTTTAGAAGGCTAACAACGCTATTGCTAAAGCCTTGGCATGGAGTAGAGGTGGCGCATGGGGATTTATTTTTATTTTCGGTTTCTTTTTTCATATATTTATACAACCCTTAAAAATATTAAGAAGTAATTTACAGCTATTTACATGATATCATTATAGTGTTTATGAAATATTAATTTGTTCTATTTCTTCTAAGTTGTGTTGAGTTTCAAGCCAAAGTTTTTCTTGCTCCTCAAGTTTCTCAGATATTGTTGTATATTTTGTTTGGGTATTTTGCATTTTTTCTAAATCTTTATAAGTTGAGTTGTCAGCTAGAACTAACTCTAAAGCTTGCTTCTCTTGCTCTAACTTAGATATGCTATCTTCAAGCTTGCTCATTTCTTTTTTTAAGTTAGATGGAGACTTTTTATTATTTGGTTTACCTTTATTAGAGTTCTCTTTCTTTAAAGCTTTAGCTTTTGTTTGTTTTTTCTTTTCTTCACGGCGTTCTTCCCGTTTAGACTGTATAACAAATTTACGGTAATCTTGTAAGTCACCTTCAAAATTATTGCATTTACCGTCTTTTACCAACCACAAGCGGTCAGCTACACGCTCTACCATGCTAGGGTCATGACTTACCATGATGATTGCACCTTCATAGTTATTTAGAGCCTGCACAAGGGCTTCCCTTGCATCAACATCAAGGTGATTTGTTGGTTCATCTAGCAATAATAAATGTGGAGCATCATAGCTCATAAAGGCAAATAATAATCGGGCTTTTTCGCCACCGCTAAGTTTGCCTATCATATTATCTGCCAAATCTCTGGAGAAACCAAATTGCCCTAATTTAGCCCTCACAGCAGATTCTTTTGCTGTGCCCGTTTTTTGTCTAACCATACGTGACAATGATTGAACTGGAGTTTCATGAATATCAAGTTCTTCTGTTTGGTGTTGAGAAAAGTAGCCGGTTCTCAGTTTCCCTGAGTGCATCATTTCACCTGCCATAGGGGAAAGTTTACCTGCAATTAGCTTCATTAATGTCGATTTACCATTACCATTAGCGCCTAGGAGGGCAATACGATCATTCATTCCTATACTTTCGTGAACAGCTGTAAGCACTGGATTGCCTTCACTATATCCTACAGCAACATCTCGAATAGTTATAAATGGTGATGCTATCTCTTCTGGCTGAGGGAAGCTAAAACGTACAGCACGATCGGCAATAACAGCATCGACTATATCCATGCGTTCAAGTGCTTTCATACGGCTTTGTGCTTGTCTTGATTTACTGGCTTTGGCTTTAAATCTATCTACAAATGCTTGCATGTGAGCCCTATGGGCTTGCTGTTTTTCATGCATTTTTTGCTGTAGTCCCATTTTAGCGGCACGCTCACGTTCAAAGCTGTCGTAGTTACCAGTATATAGAGTCATTTTCTTTCTATCGATATGAATAATGCGTTCTATACATTTGTTCAGCATTTCCCGATCATGCGATATAATGAGTAAAGTATGAGGATAATTAGCTAAATAACCCTCTAGCCACATAATAGCCTCAAGATCCAAGTGATTGGTTGGCTCATCTAGTAGCAATACTTCGGGCTGTACGAATAATGCAGCGGCTAGAGCAACTCTCATTTGCCAACCACCACTAAATGAAGAAAAAGGCTCATACATTTCATGTTCTTTAAAGCCTAGACCAGTGAGTAGAATGGCAGCTCTTGAAGGTGCAGAATAGGCATCTAGCTCTGCCAAACGCATATATATATCAGCAATTTTATTTGGATCTTCTTCTGTCTCGGTTGCCTTTGTTAGGCGAGCAAGCTCCTCATCAGCATCTAATACCATGTTAATTAAAGGCGTATCACAATCTGGAATATCTTGCCTAACCATACCTAGACGTTGATTGGCAGATAGTTTTATCACTCCACGATCTGGTTTTATCTCACCAGAAATTAACTTGAATAAAGTAGATTTACCAGCACCATTAACGCCAACTATACCGACTCTCCAGCCGTCCATAATATTTACGTTACAATCCTCTAAGATTGTTCTTGCTCCAATAGTGTAGGTTATATCTGTGATATTTAACATTTATAGTGTTTCCGTCTAGTTCTTCTCTATATTTAAGAATACATCATTAGTCGCAAATGCCTTGATTGTACAGTATTATTATATTATGTTTGTAGCTTGATACAAATAATTACATATAAATAAGGATAGAATGACATGATTAAAAATGAAGACTCAATTGTAATTGTTGGAATAGCTAGAACACCGCAAGGTGCTTTTCAAGGTGAGCTATCAACTTTAACCGCCTCACAATTAGGAGGTGTTGCAATTAAGGCATCTCTAGAACGTTCTGGAGTTGCTAATGATGATATTGATGATGTTGTTATGGGCTGTGTTCTTGCCGCTGGACAGGGTCAAGCTCCTGCTCGTCAAGCAAGTTTAAGTGCGGGTTTACCATTATCTACAGGTGCAACTACAATTAATAAGATGTGCGGTTCTGGCATGAAGGCTGTAATGTTTGCCCATGATTCTATTTTAGCAGGCTCAGCTAGCATTATGGTTGCTGGTGGCATGGAAAGCATGAGTAATGCTCCATATTTATTAGAGAAAGCAAGAGCTGGATACAGAATGGGGCATGGTAAAGTAGTTGATCATATGTTCATGGACGGATTAGAAGATGCTTATGATAAAGGTAAACTTATGGGATTTTTTGCTGATGATACAGCTGAAAAATTACAAATTACTAGGGAAGACCAAGATAGTTTCACACTAGAATCACTTAACAGAGCCTTAGAAGCACAAAAGAATGGCGATTTTGAGGGTGAGATAGCTCCCGTAGTTGTGAAAACTCGCAAGGCAGAAATTAGTATTTTGGAAGATGAAAGCCCGAAGAAAGCTATGCCTGAAAAAATACCTAATTTAAGGCCAGCTTTTACGCCTGATGGTAGTGTGACAGCGGCTAATGCTAGCTCAATTTCAGATGGTGCAGCGGCTATGGTTCTAATGCGTCGCAGTGAGGCTGAATCTAAAGGGCTTGAGATTATTGCAGAAATTAAAGCACATACTACGCATGCACAAAAACCAGAAGAATTTACAATTGCCCCAATTGGTGCGATGCAAAAACTTTTTGATAAAACTGGCTGGAGCATTGATGACGTTGATTTGTTTGAAATTAATGAGGCTTTTGCTGTTGTAACTATTGCTGCCATGAGACAGCTTAGTATACCACACGAAAAAGTTAACATTAATGGTGGTGCTTGTGCTTTAGGTCACCCTATTGGGGCATCTGGTGCTCGTGTTTTAGTGACTTTATTGTCAGCCCTTAAAAAACATGGTTTAAAGCGTGGCGTTGCCTCTTTATGCATTGGCGGTGGCGAGGCAACAGCAATTGCGGTTGAAATATAGTATAGTGTTGAAATATAGTAATGGCTATTAAGAAAAAGCGTAAAACAACAGCTAAAAAGAAGATAAAAAAACCTGCTAAAGTAAGCGGTGTTAAGAAAAAAGCACTAAAAAAACCTATAAGAGCTAAGAAGAGGGCAACAAGAAAAAGAAGAAAGACAAAAACAGAGCTATCTTTGTTCAGGCTTATCGGAAAATGGTTGCTTATTTGCTTGATTTGGGGGTTTGTTGCTTTATTTTTTATTCTTGTTTATTTTGCCTATGACCTACCAGATACAAATGACATTGTAAGTATTCCGCAAAAAACAGGGATTACTGTGCTTGCTTATGATGATAGTGTTATAGGGCATTATGGTGGTATTCAAGGCGATAATATTAGAGTTGAGAATATTCCAAAGCACATTGAGCATGCTTTACTTGCGACTGAAGATCGTAATTTTTACAATCATTTAGGCGTAGACCCTAAAGGAATTGCTCGTGCCATGTGGCAGAATATTAGTGCTGGGAGGTTTGTACAAGGCGGTTCAACAATCACTCAGCAACTTGCTAAAAATATGTTTCTAAGTGCTGATAAAACTCTACGTCGTAAAGTGCAAGAAGCCTTGTTATCTTTATGGCTGGAAAGAAAACTTACAAAAAGCGAAATTTTGAGCGCTTATCTTAACCGTGTTTACTTTGGGGCAGGGGCATACGGCATTGATGCAGGTGCAAGGACTTATTTTAGCAAACCAATTTATGATGTATCTATCACTGAAGCGGCCTTGCTTGTGGGGCTTTTAAAAGCTCCGTCAAGATATTCGCCCTTTAGTAATCCTGACTTGACCATTAAACGGACTAAAACTGTTCTGCATGCCATGAACGATGCAGGGTATCTTTCGGCAAAAGAAATCGTTGATTTATCAGCAAAACCTATACCAATTAGTATAAGTAATAGCTCAGCCACTACACAAGATAGGTATTTTATGGATTGGGTTGTTAACAATATAGGTAGCTTTATCAGCGGAGCTGGTTTGGATATTATAGTAAAAACAACCTTCGACCCTAATTTGCAAAATATGGCTGTGAAAGAAGTAGATATTTTATCGCCAGAATCACAAGTAGCTTTTCTTGCCATGACTAAAGATGGAGCTGTGCGTGCTATGGTTGGAGGAAAAAATTACAAAAAAAGCCATTTTAATCGTACAACTCAGGCTTTTAGGCAACCAGGGTCTGCTTTTAAACCATTTGTTTATTTAGCTGCTTTAATGCAAGGGTGGAGACCATCTGATATGCTATTAGATGCTAAGTTAACTGGGCAAAAATACAAGCCAAAGAATTTTGCTAATAAATACTATGGTAGTGTAAGTTTAAATACAGCTCTTGAAAAATCACTTAATACTGCAACTTTACGTCTTACCAAAGAAATAGGCATTGGCAACGTAATAAAAACAGCAGAGAAGGCAGGGATTAATTCAAACCTACGCCATGATATGAGCCTTGCTTTGGGTAGTAGTGAAGTATCATTATTAGAACTAACATCAGCATATACGGTTTTTGCAAATGGTGGATATTCTGTCTATCCTTTTGCCATTACTGAAATTAAAGATATTGATGGTCATGTATTGTATAATAGAGAATTGCCTGAAGTTGAGCGTATATTCCCTAAAAAAGCAATACGTAGCCTTGATAAGATGCTATTAAATGCCGTAGATAATGGTACAGGAAAACGAGCTAATCTTAACGGCGTTAATGTACGTGGTAAAACAGGGACTAGTCAGAATTCAAGAGATGCATGGTTTATTGGCTATACAGATAAAATAATTGCTGGTGTGTGGCTTGGCAATGATGATAATTCGCCAATGTCTGATATTGTAACGGGCGGCACCGTACCTGCGGGGCTGTGGCGTAATATCATGCAGAACATGCAACCATTGCTAAAATCGGCATATAGGCATGATTCTTTATTACAGCATCACAATAGAGAAACTAAGAGTGGTATCACAGGTGTAATGCAGAGGCTATTCTCAAGAGACTCTAACAACATTAAATATGGCGATGAGCTACGCTATAATAATTAATTGGTGTTTCCATGTATAAAATTTCCGTACAGAATAAAGTTATTTGCCTGTCGCATTACTTTTTTACTTGTGATCATTGTTAGGTGGGTTGTGTGCAGAACTACATGATCTTTCATTCCTTTGAGCTTGGTTTTTTCTATTAGAACCTTACCATCATCATTTCCTTTAAGAATCGCAGAAGATATTGGATCTATTGATCTGTCTCCTGCGATAATGCCAAGCTCATAATTAACCGTTCCAAATATTCTTTTGAAGCATAATTGGTTAGTTATAAGTTGCTGCCCTGCAGGGCCGTAGAATTTTTTAAAGAGTATATTATTCTTTAAAAAGTTTGCAACTTCACTACCTTGATTAGGTGTGCCTAACATTACGACACGCCCCATGTTTTTTGGCTGGTTCTTATTAAGTATGGCTCTTATGATTAGACCGCCCATAGAGTGCGTAACAAAGTGAATTTTATTACCTTTATCAAAGATATTATCTAACTTGTCTTTTTGGATATTTTTAGCGAGTGTTTCTAAATCATATTTACGAGATTTATAGTTAATATTTATTACGTTATAACCCTTATCAGTAAAATACTCTTCTATATCTGACATGCTACGGCTAGTGCGCGCTATGCCATGTAGCAAGACAATATATTCATTTTTTGTATTTTCAGATGCAAAAGACTGAGTGCTATCTATCAAAAATATAAATAAAATAAATGTAAGTAGGATTCTCATTGTATATTAATTATTATTCATTTTCTTAAGGTTTGTTTGCGCTTGTTTAATCTCTGCCTTAGATATTAACTGATGCATTGGAATAATAACAGGGGTAGCTGCAGTAATTATGCGGCCATCTTTATCAAGATATTCATTACATTCTTGAACTGTCGAACTTTCAAAGTTAAAAGTTTTACGCAACCTAAAACCACCGCCATCAGTGGTTAATTTACAAATGGATTTACTATTCATTTTTCGCCATATATTATTATCTTCTGTTATTACTTTCTCATTATCTGGGCTAGGCAGTTCCAAATGGTTTTCTTTACTCTTTTGTGCACGCCTGTCCAAAGCGGACTTCATTAAATTACGCATAGTTTTATTTGGGGCTTTGTCTATATATGCATAAATATTCTCTAGGTCAAACTTACAAAGCATAGTTAATATATTATGTGCTGCCGTAGCATTTTTATTGAGTAATGTAGCATTTAATGGACGAAGATATTGATCTGTACCATAGGAATTATTTACATCAATATTATCACATTGTAGCAATAAAGCGACATTTTGTGATGGATTATCATGGCAAGCAAATGAAAGCAAACTACGAGGAGCATCAAAAAATAGATCGTATCCATAATTAGGGTTAAAGTAATCTAGGCTACCATCTTTTTCACGAAAAACTGCGACCATATAGGCAATACGCCATGTATTTTTTTTCTCAACTGCTTCATAAATAGTATCTTGTCGTTTTTTTGTAGTCATAGAGTTTAAAGATAAAGCCCACTCTCTATCTTTGGCAGTAGGTATAGGAATAGCTATATCTTTTTCTACTTTTTCAATTGTGCCAATAGTAAGTTCTACGACTTTAGGAATGGTCATTGCATACAGCTCATCAGAGCTTACATGAGAGAAACTAGAAAGAACCTCTTTTTCAGCTTTTTGTTTGTTAGAGGCAATAACAGTAGCTCTATTTTCTTTTTTTAGTCTTTGCAACTCTGATATTCTTACTAACTCTGAGCTTTTTGGTGGCATAGTCAATATTCCTCTTACTTAGATTTAAAGTTAAGAGTCAATATACATGAATTTTTGGACTATGTCAATGATTTTGTGTAATTGGCTGCGCCGTAGTCAATTTTATTTGTTGGAGTAATGTGTCAATTATCTGCCAAGATGTTTATTTATAACATGTTTTGCAAACTTACCTCTTTTAGGACGTTTTACAACACTTTCTTGGGCAGTGTTTTTTTCTAAGCAACTATTAATAATATCAGAATATTTATCTTTATATGCATCATCTAAATTATCGGTGCTTACTCCAGAATTAATTAATTCCCTAACAGCTTCATCATTATGGTGAAAAGCAGCTATCATAATTGCCGTATCACCATTGTTATCTTTAATATTTGAATCTGCACCTGATATAATAAGCTCTTTAATCACTTCAGGATAATGACTTATAACGGCTAACATTAATGCGGTGTCTCCATCACCTTTTTCTTGAACATTTAAATCAGCTTTTCCTATAATCAATTCTTGAACAGACTCTAACTCTCCATATACAGAAGCTAGCATTAAAGCTGTAAACCCATCTTCATTCTTTAAATCAACCTTAGCATCATTTGAAATCAAATATGCAACTACATCATAATTTCCTTCCAGTGTAGCTATCATTAAAGCAGTATTACCATTAGAGTTCGTACAATTTATATCTACATTATTTTCTAGGCATTCTTTTATAGCTGGAAAATCTCTTACTTCTACAGCTGTTAATAAATTCTCTTCTAATGAACCATTTGACATGTCTACATACCTTTATTTTGTGTTGCGTATAGAATTAAGCATTATCCAAACCTAACTCTTATCAGTGTACACGAAACCATGAACTATGTCAATGATTTTATTTAAACTGCTATACCATAGCCATGCCACCATTAACATGTAGCGTCTGACCTGTTATATAGGAGGCTTCATCACTAGCTAAGTAAACAACAGCAGAGGCGATATCATCAGCAGATCCCATTTTGCCTGCTGGAATAGCACTTGTTAGTTGTGTTTTCTGAGCCTCAGGCAGAATTTCCGTCATTGCGGTTTCAATGAAACCAGGGGCAATGCAATTTGAGGTGATGCCACGGCTAGCAAGCTCTGCGGCAATGGATTTTGACATGCCTATCATACCTGCCTTAGAGGCAACATAGTTTGCTTGCCCAGGATTGCCCATGACCCCAACAACAGAGCTAATATGAATCATACGTCCAGAGCGACGTTTCATCATGCCTCGCATGACCGCTCTGGATAAACGAAAAGCAGAGCTTAGATTAACATTAATCACAGAATCCCAATCATCATCTTTCATTCGCATAGCAAGTCCATCTTTCGTCATTCCAGCATTATTTACCAAAATATCAATTTGTCCCATGGCTTCTTCTGTTTTTTTGATTAATTCTGCTACTTGCTCGGCATTATCCAATGCTCCAGTAATTACATGAGCTTTCTCACCAATTTCTGTGGCTAATTGCTCTAATGGTTCTTGCTTACGGCCTGTTAGAGTAACTATAGCTCCTTGACTTGCTAATTGTTTAGCAATCGCTGCCCCGATTCCACCTGATGCGCCTGTAATTAGTGCTGTTTTTCCTGTTAAATCGAACATATCATTCTCCTTGATGTAGTGGTTTGTAATATTCTGATTGCAAGCTACTATACGTTTTTCTCAAAATCAAGAAGTTTGAGTTTTGTCTCCGCTCCCCAGCCATAAGATACTTTATTGCCAGTTTTATTTACAACTCTATGACATGGTACTATCAATGAAATTGGATTTTTACCAACAGCACTGCCAACGGCTCTGACCGCTTTATCATGTTTTATTTGTTTTGCGATGTTTTGATAACTTGTAGTATCACCACGCCGAATATCTAGTAAGGCTCGCCACACTTTATGTTGAAAATCTGTACCATAGAGTATTATATCCAGTGAATTTTCACCTGATTTTATCCATTCCAGAGCATTATCAATTAAATATTGTGGAGCATTTTTAAGCTCTGACTTTGGGTACTGCTCTTTAAGTAAATTAATATCATCTGTAAGGTCAAGCTGGCAAAGCGAATTATTAGTAAAAGCCAGTATTGCAGAGCCTTGATAGCCAAAGCAGTTATCTGTAACAATATCAATTACACTATAGAATAATTCACTTGGTCGCTCTATTCTGGGCAGGTATGTAGCTTTATTTACTATGACGATAGAACCTTTTAATTATTAAACTGCTTAGCATTTAACATTTTTTTGACTAAGGCTTGCTGGTTTGAAGCTTTTTCTTGTGCAGCTCTCTCATTCTCCTCAGCTTCACGTTCAGCTGCACGTGAAGCTTCCTCGGCTTGATTACGTATAATTTCTTCTTTATCATACATTGTTTCGCATGTACCGGTTGAGCAATCAGCTACCTTTTTAAGCTCACCATCTTCAAAACAGGAAAGCGTAGTAACATGATGTACAGCACCTGCGTTAAAACACTCATTCATATTTCTTAAATTAGTTACTGGTGTTATTTCATGTCTATCCCCACCCCATCCATCAGTAGTTCTTATTTGAAGAATTGCAGTTACATTATTCTCACTTACATTTGTACTTTCTTTTGGTGTGTCTTCTGCAATTGCATTTGTTGTAGCCATCATTGCAAAAGCAACTAATAGGGTTGGAATTGTTTTTTTGCTCATCTTTCTATCTCCTTTAAATTATACTGATGTTATAATATAATATAAACATCTTGTCTATAGATATATTTAATACACATAAGAGTACACTATTTTAGCTTTTAATGGGTGCGAGTTTAGCGGTAGTATAAGTAATGAACAAAAATAAAGTTGATAATTTCTTTGCCACATTGCAGGCAATAAACCCAGAGCCTGAAGGTGAATTAAACTATACTAATAATTATACATTGTTAGTCGCTGTTGTATTGTCGGCACAATCAACTGATATTGGTGTTAACAAAGCAACAGCCAAGTTGTTCCAGATAGTATCAACCCCTAGTGATATGGTGGCTTTAGGTGAAGATAAATTAAAAGAGCATATAAAAACCATAGGGCTTTATAACAGTAAGGCCAAGAATGTGATTGCTCTGTCAGAAATGCTAGTGAAAGATTACGATGGAATAGTGCCAAGCACCCGTGATGAGCTGATTAAACTTGCAGGAGTTGGACGAAAGACTGCCAACGTAGTCTTAAACATTG
>JAJFGX010000027.1 GCA_021775895.1 Alphaproteobacteria bacterium
AAAGTCTTCACGTTTAATTTCATTTACATCTTTTTTAACCGCATGGACAATGTGGTATCGTTGATAGCGGGCTTCATCATTAAAAGTGCATAGTAATTCACCTTTTTTGAAATAGTGCTTAATACTATTTTGCTTTTCCAAGGTATCTCCGTGAAAAGCCTCATAGCCTGCTTGCTTAAGCAGAGCTAATGGATCTTGTGGTGCGACTGTAGACTCAGAGTCATCAGCAGTTAGTAGGCTCGTAAGATATGGCAATAAAGGCTCTGCATTCCGCCCTGCATGACGGAGAATAATATCAACATCAGGAATCTCCAAGATTCCATTGTGATAATCCCTGATTATTTGTGCGAACTTCTCGCCATTTTGTTTCTTTAGTTTTTTGTACATAGCATTATTACCAACATAAATATCAACTTCATTATTGAACTTATGAATTAATAATAGCAAATTTCTTGTGTTATGTCAAGTTAGTTACTGGAACATACCGCAACATCTGGAGTATTATCTTCTCTTGGCCATGCTGTAAACTTCATTACAACCTCATTAACTCCACATACAGTTGTGCATAGTCGTGCTGCTACAAGATACGGATCTGCGTTTGCACCCGGTCTACGATCTTCAAAATATCCATAGCCTTTTTCTGCAACAGGACGAGGAATACGAATTGATGCCCCACGATTAGCCACACCAGATTTGAATGTATGAATATCACATGTTTCATGCAATCCAGTTAAACGTTGATCAAGAGCATCACCATATAGCTTGATATGTTCTTCATGCTTACCTTCTAAAGCTTTAACAGCTTTTTCAATTGCCATTTTTCCTGTTTCTGGATCACGAGTTTCTTTAGTTGAGAAATTTGTATGCATACCAGCACCATTCCAGTCGCCTCTAACTGGTTTATTATCTGTTGATACAGTAATTCCGTAATCTTCTGCAATACGGTACAATACCCAACGTGCAAGCCACATATGATCAGAAATTGTCAAAACATCAGTTTCCTCAGTTGTATCACCACGGAAACCAATTTGAAATTCCCACTGCCCTGGCATTACTTCTGCATTTAATCCATAATATACAAGACCTGCTTCTAAGCAAGCAACCGCATGTTCTTCGGCTATTTCCCGTCCATATACCTCATCTGCACCCACACCACAATAATATGGGCCTTGAGGGCCAGGGAAGCCTGTTTCAGGCCAGCCTAATGGATTTCTATTTTCAAATAATGTGTATTCTTGTTCAAAGCCTGCCCATGGTTCATGTTGACCTGCACCAGCGTCAAGCACAGCACGCAATTGTGCTCTTGAATTAGATGGGTGAGCTTCACCATCTGCTGTATAAACCTCAGTTAGAACTAAATAGTTTCCTGCTCCACGAAATGGATCATCAACAAAAGCAACAGGTTTTAAAATACAGTCTGAATCATGCCCTTCTGCTTGGTTAGTTGACGAACCATCAAAATTCCAATCTGGAAAATCTTCTAACTTAGGTTCATCTCCAAGCTTAACAACACGAGCCTTAGAACGCAGGTAACGAGTTGGAACAGCACCATCTATCCATATATATTCAACTAGGCTAAATTCAGACATCTTCATTTTCCTTTCAAAGTATATTAATAATATTCTCGATTCGTAAATATTATACTTGAGTGGTTATGAAGTGCAAGGAAAAGAACGAGATAGAGTCTCTGCGACAATGCTACGTGCTGTATGTTTCTTAGTCTCTGGGTTATGCTCCATATATGATACAACCAGATCAACAAGCTGCTGGCTTTTTATCGATGGTTTATGACAGGATTTTTTTCCAGAAACAACTTGTTGCAACATAACATCAGCAACACCAGTAACAAATCCTGCACAATACCCATAATCTGTGTCAAATGGGCTAGTGCATAATTTTTGCAATTCTTTGCCCGTCACATAATTGCTTGCCGCCTGTGCTGGCGAAGCCAAACAAAATAACCCAACAACAAAAGTCGTAATAATAATGTGGTATATTGCTTTAGAAAACATTTAAAACCCCTTTAAGAAATAAAAACATCTATAGTTTTAGACTAACAATATTATTCAAAATTACCAATCTATTTAAATTTAATTTATTTCATTGACATATGATTTGTATTGTGCTACGTTGCGCTAATAATTATAGCAATCTGAAGGAATAAATACATGTCCACTCGTGATAATATTACATACCCTTTTCGTCTTGCCGCATGGCATACTTCTAGGTTTCTCAGTCACCCAGAAGAAGAAAAACAATCGACTAATTTTGTAAAAGGTCTTGGCGTAACATTCCTTGCAACAACCATTGCTGCAATTGGTGGCTTTAATATATCGCCAGATGATAGCTTTATTGAAGGTCAAACAGAACGTGTTGCAGAATATAAAGAACAAATAGATTCTTTAAATATTAACCAGCAGACAAAAATTGAGACTCTTAGAGATAAATGGCGCCTTGCCGATACAGAAAACAAAGATGCTTTACAAACTGAGATTAGCATCGCAAAAAATGATTTTATATTAGAGGCGTTTGAAATTCTTGCCAGTATCCATACTGAAGATAAAATACCAGAAACAAAAGCTGCTGAATTACTGGACTATGTTGCGACTGAAATAGCCCCCATCGACACAATAACTATGAACACTGCACATATGTTTGATATTGGTGATGCGGCAAGTCTAAATGAGTGTCAAATAGAGCATGCATATTCAGATGATAATGAAATAAACCGTGCATGGGAGATATCAAAATGTGCCTCTGATAGAGAAGCTGATGAAATAGGAGCAAAAATCGTAGTCTCACCTATGCTAGGGGTTGGCGGCTTTCTAGGCTACCTAGCTTTATTTGCAATATATAGTGCCACACCTCTGCCAGAAAAACTAAGAGAACACTCAAAGAGTGACAGACCTAAACGCAAAAAAACTAACCACTATTAAATTATAAACCTAGCTAGAACTATAGGCTTGCATATTTGTGTATAAGAAATTACTATCTGATTAGTAGTTTTAACACGCTCTTTTTAGGAGAATAAATATGCCATCGCCAAGACAGGCCAGTCCCGAGCTTAAAAAAGCAATGGACGAATGCAAAGAAAAAATTAACAAAACAATCGATAAATTACTAACCACTGGTGAATGGGCAGAAGCTCCGCTATTTGACGCTATGCGTTATGGCGTTTTAAATGGAGGTAAACGCTTACGTCCATTTTTGGTAATGCAAGGGGCAAAAATTTTTGGGGTTGATGAATATAGAGCCAGACGAGTTGGGGTTGCGGTTGAATTATTACACAGCTACTCACTTATTCATGACGATCTACCTGCTATGGATAATTCGGATATGCGTCGAGGCAAAGCTTCTGTACACAAAGAATATGATGATGCCACAGCTATTCTTGCTGGCGATGCTTTATTAACTATGGCGTTTGAAATCCTTGCTAGCAATGAAACTCACGAAGATCCACGAGTGAGAATTGAGCTTGTTCGTGAGCTTGCAAGCGCTGCTGGTGGTCATGGTATGGTCGGTGGTCAGATGCTTGACCTTATGGGAGAAAAAGAAGAGTTTGATATCGGTACTATTAGTCGCTTGCAACGCCTAAAAACAGGTAAAATAATTGCTTTTTCTTGTGAGGCAGGAGCAATTCTAGGAAAAGCAAACCCAG
>JAJFGX010000028.1 GCA_021775895.1 Alphaproteobacteria bacterium
TCAACAGCATTACAAACAATCAACAATCTTGCTGATAGCTCTGAACATGATGAAGTTAACCTATATATAGAAAATATCAAATCTATTATTAACAATAAAGTTAGAGCTAAAAATAGAGATGATAGAAATGAAAAAGCTAGAGATTTTAGACAATATGCCAAAGCAAGATTTAAACCCAATGGATAAAAAATTTGATTTTGATTGGATACACGGTACTGTGGAGGAGCTTGAGAGCTTTGTTCAAGCCCATAGCCCCAATGTATATATAGCAAGGGGAATTATAACCGTAACCCCACTACTGGAAACTATATTTCACGATCGTTTTGATTTAATGGAAGTACTGCTAGAGGCTAAAGCTGATCCCAATATGGACTTATATAATAATCCTGCAATTATTGTTGCTCTTGAGCATAGGTTATCTCCAAAATATATTGAGAAACTTTTAGAGTTTGGGGCAACATTAGATGGACATAACTCTAAAAAACAAGGCGCAGTTGAAATAGCTATAAGCTTCATTCTACTCAATTTAGATATAAATCTTTCAAACAGAGAAATAGAAGACAATTTCGAATACGGAAAAAAGGACTATAATATGGCTTTTGAGAAAATGAAGCTTGTATTAAAAAATAATGCGGATATACCAGCAAACACTATTGAAAAACTTGATAAGCTCATTCATAAAACTTCTGATTTTAGTCAAGTTAATGAGTATGCTCAAAATATAAAAATAGAGATTGAAAATGAAATTAACAATCGATATAAAATAAAAAAACAACAACAATTAAATGATAGAAATGAAAAAGCTAAAGAATTTAGAAAATATGCTAAAGCAAGATTTAAAGGTAAAACTCATTAAATATCTATTATAAATAATAAAATTGATATATATTAATAAAATGAAAAAGCAAAACACAAAAATATCGCAAAACAATACAATTCTGCTATCTGCTGGCGGAACGGGAGGACACTTATTTCCTGCAGAGGCGTTAGCCGTTGAATTCATATCTAGGGATAATAAAGTTATTTTTGCCACAGATGCTCGTGGAGAGAAATTTTACAATAAAAGCAGTCTAAAAAACGATAAAAATGTAAAAATGCATGTTCTGCCATCTGCGACATGGGGTTCTGGTATAATAGGTAAGCTCTCAGCTATGATTACTATGGCTCTTGGTATTATCAAGGCTATGATATTATTAAAGAAAAACAAGGTTAACGCTGTTGTCGGTTTTGGTGGATACCCATCTTTTCCTGCTGTCTATGCCGCACAGATTTTAGGGGTGCCAACTATTCTGCATGAACAAAATGCAATTCTAGGCAAGGCAAACATAAGGCTGGCTATCAAAGCAAATCACATAGCAGTACCATTGCCAAATACTAAAGGGGTTGAGAAATATAAAGATAAAACTACAGTAACAGGCAATCCTGTTCGTGGCGATATCCTTAATAAGCACAAAGCTAGTCCTGTAGCTTTAACTGAAAATGGAGAATTTAATATTTTTATCATGGGTGGAAGCCAAGGCGCAAAAATTTTTGGAGATATAATCCCACAAGCCTTAGAGCTTTTACCACAACACTTACAGAAACGTATAAATTTAAACATGCAGTGCCGTGCAGAACAAATTGAAGAAGTAAAAACAAAACTAGATGCTATTGGTATATCCGTAAATATACGTAGTTTCTTCACAGATGTTGCAGATAGGTTAGAGCAGTGTCACTTATTTATTGGCAGATCAGGAGCATCAACCGTAGCTGATGTAACAGTAATTGGAAGACCCGCTATTTTTGTACCAATGCAACATGCAGACCAACAACAAAAACTAAATGCCGATGTTATTGCAGATATTGGTGGTGCTTGGGTTATTACTTAAGATGGCTTCACTGCAGAGGCTTTGTCTATGCGTTTAGAGACTTTCTTTAATCTGCCAGAGACATTAGAAAAAGCGGCTCTATTAGCTGCAAGTTGTGGACGTATTAATGCAACTCAATATTTAGCTGATTGTGTTTATCATGTTTTAGGTTTAGAAACTACAAAGCAAAAAAACACTAAAGATAATGAAGATAAGGATATAGCAGCATGAAAAAATGGCCTCTTGAAACAGGAGTTCTACACTTTATCGGTATTGGTGGTATTGGAGTTAGCGGTATTGCTGAAATAATGCATAGATTCGGCTATCAAGTACAAGGCTCAGATTCTAAAGCCAGTGCAAATACCAAACGCCTAGAAGAAAAAAATATTAATATATTTATTGGTCACGATGCTGATAATCTTAAAAATACTAAAGATAACAAACCAATTGAAGTAGTTGTTTATTCATCAGCAGTTAAACAGGATAACCCAGAAATTGTAGCTGCTAAGAAAAATAATATTCCCGTAATACGTAGAGCAGAAATGCTTGCAGAATTAATGAGATTTAAGAATTCTATAGCGATTGCAGGAACACATGGTAAAACAACAACGACTTCATTAATTGGTCATGTAATGGAAAAAACAGAGCTTGATCCAACTATAATAAATGGCGGTATTGCTAACTCCTACGGGAGCAACGTTCGCATAGGCGAGAGTGACTGGATGGTAGTTGAGGTTGATGAAAGTGACGGGAGCTTTACATTACTGCCCTCAAGTATTGGGGTAATCACCAATATTGACCCAGAACATATGGATTTCTATGACTCATTTGATGAAGTAAAAGATGCTTATCGTAAGTTTATTTACAATATACCATTCTATGGCTTTGCTGTTGCCTGCACAGATGATGATAATGTTAAATCTTTAATATCAGATTTACCACGCAAAATTATTAGCTATGGCTTTAAAGAAGGTAGTGATGTTAGAGCAACAAACCTACGCAATACAGCCGAAGGTATGCGTTTTGATGTCTCTGTTAATATAGACAAAGAAAACCAAATAATAAATGATGTGCTACTACCGATGTTTGGGGCTCATAATGTTTTAAATGCATTATCCTGTATTGCTATCTGTACAAAAATTGGGGTATCAGTTGAGAGCATAAAACAAGCATTTGTAAGCTTTAAAGGTGTTAGGCGAAGGTTCACTACAACTGGCGTTGTTAATGGTATACGAATTATTGATGACTATGCCCATCACCCAAAAGAGATTAAAGCCGTATTAGGAACTGCCAAAGACATTGTGCGGAGAGAGAGTAATGGCGGGCGTATCATTGCTGTAATGCAGCCCCATAGATACTCTAGATTATCTGGGTTATTTGATGAATTTTGTGAAAGCTTTAGCGCCGCAGATGCCGTAATAATTGCTGATGTTTATACCGCAGGTGAAGAACCGATAGCCAACATTAATAAAACAACTCTAGTACAAGGCATTATCAATACAGGGCATAAACTGGTTCACTCTTTAGATAATGTAGAACAGCTACCAGAATTAATCAAAAACGTAGCTACGCCTCATGATATGGTTTTATTCTTAGGTGCTGGCGATATTACAAGTTGGGCGCAAGCTCTACCAAATCAATTATTGGAATTAAATGATAATGACAGCACCATTACACAATACGCAAACGACCTCTCTGCTTAAGCGTCTACCAACAGTTAGAGGTAAATTGCGTGAGAATGTCCCTTTAGCAAATCTAACATGGTTTCGTGTTGGTGGAGTGGCTGAAATAATGTTTCGTCCTTTAGACAAAGCAGACCTTGCTGATTTTCTAACAAATTGCCCCGAAGATATTCCAATTACAGTATTGGGAGCAACTTCCAATATCTTAATACGTGATGGAGGAATATCTGGCGTTGTTATACGTATGTTAGCAAATTTTGGTGAAATTACATTGCTAGAAGATAATGTAGTTTATGCAGGTTCAGCAGCTTTAGATGGAGCAGTAGCTAAATTTTGTGCCGAAAATGAATTAGGTGGTTTAGAATTCTTATCTGGTATTCCAGGTTCAATTGGCGGTGGCTTAAAAATGAATGCTGGGGCATATGATGCAGAATTTAAAGATGTATTGTTATATGCAGATGCAATAGGTCGTGACGGCACATGTTATCGCTGGACTCCAGAGCAAATGGATATGCAGTATCGTAGCAACGAAGTTCCAGATGGCACTATATTTGTTGGTGCCGCTTTTAAGTCTAAACCAGATTCAAAAATAAACATCGAAAAGAAAATGTTGGAAATTAAAACGAAACGTGAGGCAAGCCAGCCTGTCAGGGAGAAAACAGGTGGCTCAACATTTGCAAATCCCTGCAGAGACAATCCAAAAATTAGAAAACACGCATGGCAATTAATTGATGAGGCTGGTTGTCGTGGTTTAGTTATTGGTGGAGCTAAAATGTCAGAGAAACACTGTAATTTCATGATTAACACAGGCAATGCCACAGCGTATGACTTAGAAACTCTAGGTGAAACTGTCCGAATGCGTGTGCTTGAAATCTCAGGAATTAACTTACGCTGGGAAATTAGACGTATTGGTGTTGACTTAGAAAAATAATATAAGGTTAGAAACTATGCTTTCATTCGATGAATTAGTTGATGAAATAAAAAATGGTTGCAAGCCCAAGGAAGAATTCCGTATTGGGGTCGAACACGAACAATTTTCTTTTGATAAAACAACCAATGATCCCCTCACCTATGATGGAAAAAAAGGCGTTGGCAATCTACTAAAAACTTTTGCAACTAAGTATAATTGGCAACAAGTCTTAGAAAACGGCAATCCAATTGCTTTAACTAAAGATAGAATGAGCCTGACCATTGAACCAGGGGGGCAAATTGAATATGCTGGCTCTCCTTTGTTATCTTTGCAAGATGTCAAAGATGAAATGACTGAATTTCAGAGTAACTTACATATAGTTGCAGATGAGCTTGGCATTGGTTTCCTACAAAAGGGCGTACACCCAAACTGGAAAATAAAAGATATTAATTTAATGCCCAAGGCAAGGTACAAAATCATGTCTGAATATATGCCTACTAAAGGTAAATATGGCTTGGATATGATGTTTAGAACCTGTGGAAGCCAGCTTAATCTTGATTATAAAGATGAAGCAGACATGGTGATGAAATTTAGAGTTTGCCTTGCTGTGCAACCTATAATTATTGCATTAATGGCAAATTCCCAATATTTAGAGGGTAGCAACACTGGCTATGCTAGTTATAGAGCCCATATTTGGACTGATACAGATTCTGATAGGTGCGGTTTTCCTAGCTTTGTTTTTGATGATGATATGGGATTTGAAAAATATGTTGAATACGCTCTTGATGTGCCAATGTATTTTATTATCAGGGATAACAAATATATTAACATGGCAGGTAAATCTTTCCGTGAGTTTATGGCAGGGACACTTGCTGACTATGAAGGACAATATGCGACATTAAAAGACTGGCAAGACCATATAACTACGGTTTTTCCAGAGGTACGTTTAAAACAATATTTAGAGCTACGCAGTGCAGATAGTTGCTCCTATGAAATGGTGATGGCAATGACTGCCTTTTGGGTTGGAATTTTATACGATGATAACGCCTTAAATAAAACCTATGATATTATAAAAAACTGGTCACCACAGGCAATTGAAGGATTATATATTAGTGCTTCAAAAGATGCGCTTGCTGGCGTGGTCGAGGCTCTGCCCTCAATAAGAAGTTTAACCAAAGATTTGCTTGAAATTGCTAATGCTGGACTCAAAAATCAACCAGATAACAGTGAATTATTATATTTGTTAGAACCATTCTTCAATCTAGCTAAAATCTAGCTAACAAATAATTATATAAAAAAAACACCCCGCCAAATTCCTAAGACGGGGTGTTTAATTATTAAGCTATAAAGCTTTTCTAGTCGATTATCCTTGGATCTGAATAATTAAACCACAATCTTTAGATTTTGACTGTTCGTTATAAACAAATGGCGCTGCGGCTCCAAAACAAGTAGCTGTTGTACCATATGCTTGTGTTGTTCCAGTATCTGGCTGGCCATCATCAATTTTACGATCAATTTGTGCTGCACGTAAAGGTGATAAAGGTTGAATACCAGCAGTAGTGTTAACAATTGCACCAGGTGTGTTACGCAGTATCAGAACTGTACCCACAGGTGCGACTTGACTAGCACCAGCAGGACGTCCTGGCATATTAGCTGTACCAGGTGCACCAGCATCAGTTGCTGCATTACCATCAGAGTGCCCTACAAAGAAACCACCACCAATTTTTGCTGCTGGGTGTGTCTCGCCCCATACTGATGCTCCACCAGTACCACCAAGACGAACCGCTTGGTCTGTAGTGCCACCAATTAAGTCAGCAAGTAACATATGTACCCAAAATAATGTAGTTTCACCACCTACAGCTGCTGGCAATGCCGCTGCAACTGTAACTCCATTACCACTACCTGCCATATCAGGGGCACCAACTACTTGGTTACCTGCAGTTGCTGCTGTAGGGGCACAAGTACCAGCACAATTAGGCAAACGTGTTATTGCATTAGCCATATCCCCAGGCATAGCATTGAACGTGTCACGAAATGTTGTAACTGCCGCTTCATAAGATTTAACTTGAGAAACTGTTGATGCAATCCTTGCATTTTCCATCAGTTCCTGACCTTTTAAAATACCACCGATTAACAGGCCAATAATGGCCATCACGATGGCAAGTTCCACAAGTGTGAAACCTTTTTCGTTTTTCATTCTTTTCATATTTACTTCTCCTTTAGTTTAGCTCATGTAAACCTATACATGATAATTCGTAGTTTTCCCTTAAAACTTCCCAGATTGATTAAAACATAAAAACTATTAAAAAAACTTTAATATGCATCAATACTAGATAGCTTTGATAAAAGAGCATTTATTTTAAAAATGCCTACTTCTATTTTGGAGCCTCTATCTTTCATTTTTCAACAAAAAAATAAACAAATTACTTTATTTCACGTACATTAACCCTCAATTTAACAAAATGAGGTGTGTTCTTATCATAATATATTG
The DNA here is from genome assembly GCA_021775895.1 of Alphaproteobacteria bacterium. Taxonomy (GTDB): domain Bacteria; phylum Pseudomonadota; class Alphaproteobacteria; order Micavibrionales; family CSBR16-224; genus JAJFGX01. Next base: position 6,931 of record JAJFGX010000028.1, read on the forward strand.
ATTTAATGTGTTTTTAAATCAAGCCTTTAACTTCTCACTTCGATAAATTGAGGGGGATTTTCCTGTGATATTCTTAAATACTCTATTAAAAGAAGGCAAAGAATTAAAACCAACCTCAAAAGCAATGGTTTGAATCGGTATTTTTACGTCTTTTAACATACGTTTAGCATCTTCTACCCTATTTTCATTCAAAATTTGAGGAAGAGTTTTACCAAAAGCTGTGTTAATAATTCCAGATAATGCACTTTCAGAGATATTTAGCTCTCTAGCTAGGTCTGCCCTACTAAAACTAGGTTCATGGTACAGCTTATCAAGCTCTATCAAATCTTGGATTTTTAATGCGATGCTATAGTCTTCCTCCGACAGGCTATCTAAGTCCGCTATTTTTTTCTTTAATCCCCCCCCCTTTAAACTTAAGGCAGGCGGATAAATACGGAAAAACATAGTTGTGGTTACATAAACAAACCCCAACCCCATCACCAATAATACAGCATCAGCAATATTTTGTGGAATATTAGCCTCGCTAGAACGTAGAATATTAACAGCAGCCCCACCCATGTTCATAATAATTAAGCTAATAACCAACCAATAACGTTCATATCCACCTTTATTTTTATCTCGCATAACCTTAAAAAGGTCTTGATTGCTAAATAGAAACAATAAACTCATAGAACCTATAACACCGCTAGAAAGATGAAACCACTCAAACAAACGACTGCAATAATATGCATCATCTATTCCACATACATTACCAGACTTATTCATCATAAGAATAAATGAAAGCACTATAATTGGCAGAAATACAATCCAGTACTCCCGCCACCTAGGTGGTTTAGAATAACTTATTTGTAAAATCAGCAAATAGCTCAATGGGGGTATTAAAGCCCAACAAGACCATAGAACAATACGCAAAATACCTTCTATATCTTCAAGTCTTAAAGCAAATTGTGTTAGAAAAGCTAAACCAAGCACAGAAAAATAAAACATTGGCAACACAGCTTGTCGCCAGTTATACAACCTAACAATAATATAGGCTACTATCAAAATAGATTGAGTTAACCCCATAATGGCCAACCATTCTAAAAGGCTAAGCGATATATTTAAAAAAGCTGATAATTCCAATTTATAACCTTAATATTATTTTGAATCTGATACCAATGATGAACCTATATGCTCTTCTTCAACATAAAGCCTTTCGGTAAGGTAGCTACGAATAAAGTTCTTTTCTGTCTGAGGTAAATTAGATGCAGTCAATAAAACCCCCTCCATCAATGCAATCGCTGCTTCTTTCTCATCCATTGCCGTTAAAACAAATACAGGCATATGCCTTGCCCACATTGGCAAGCTATCCCCAACAGGATTCATAGATGATAGTTTATAAGCCAGCTCTAATGCATAATCTATATCTTTTAAATTGTAACGAGCCAAGAAAACAGCATGGGCAAGCCAACGCCACCTATCACCATCCTCATTTAAACCAACCTCAGCCAAATAATCAACAATAATCCGTGTCTTTTCTGGGTTTTTAGTTGCTCCAAAATAAAATGCTGCCGCCATTGGTATATGATTTGATTGTCCATCTAATTCATGCAATAACCAAAACCATGGCTTTAGGTCATTATAATCATATTTTGCAAAGCTCTGGTTTCTACCGCCTGTATCACCTACATTTTGCAAAGTTAATGCTCCGAATCTATAAAAAAACTGTGCATCGCCTAAAGTCGTAGATAAAGCTCCATTTTTAGATGGTGCAGGTGGAATTCCTGGCCATGGCATGCGAATATGATGCGAAGATAACCATAGTAAAACATTAAAGCTGAATATAACTAATAAGAAAATACGTGCGTAATTTTGTGCAGAAGTATCCATGTCTATATCCTATCACTAAAATCTCTTTTTTAGTAAATCAACAGTGGCCGCACCTAACAACAATGATATAAATAATACACCTTGTAGCAAAATAAAGCCATATATGTGCAATACACCTAAAACACTTCTAGAAAAATCTGTAGCATTTCGCATGAATTCAATATTATTTAAATTATCAATACCATAAACTAGCCATTCTGTTTGTGCCATCAAATCTAGGCGAGGGATAATAATGGAAATAAATTCCATAACTTTACCAAGAATTTCAAAAACTTCACTATCAGTGCTACCGTTACTTATACCTAATAAAGTACCAATCATACGAGATAAAACATAAACACCAAAACAAGCCAAAGCTGAACCTGCTGCACTAGATAAAGTCATTGAGAAAAATAATGCAATAATAGCCACAATCATATATTCAACTGCGAGACTCCCTCCCCACAGAATCAAACCATAAAAATTAGGCTTACCAAAAACTGCCAAAGATAAACTCATCACAAGTGCTATCACACAAGCTATCAACATAAATGCAATAGCATGGCTTAAAAGAAATGAGATACGAGATATTGGACGAGAAAGTAAAAATTCAACTTCTTTATGCTCAAAAGACCTACGAATATGAAAACAGCTAAAGAGTATAACTCCTAATATCCCTAAAAAACGAATACCACCTGCTGCAAAAACAATAGAAGATTGATCCTCTTCTATCATAGAGGCAGAGCCAAGAAACATCGCTGTACTAATACCAAGCAGTATCATTAAGAAAAGAGTTAAAACAATGCGATCACGTAAAGCCGCTGTCACAACATAACGCATAAGAGGAAAAGACACTAATGACATATTTAAAACCACTCTCAACTATCTGATATTACATTTTAAATGGACGCCTATCTAAACCAAAATCTTTATAGAGCTTTTTATCTTTGTCATCAATAACATTACTAGAAGGAACAATTGTTGCCTTTAAGAAAACTACCAATTCAGTTTTTCTAATACTATCTTTATGATTACTAAACAACCTTCCGAAATAAGGTACTGATGATAAAACTGGTACACCAACATCTTCTACTATATTTTTATCAGTCATCAAACCACCCATTACAATAACTTCTCCAGACTGAACTTTTACAACAGAATCTATCTCTTGCACTGATAATTCTGGAATAAAGTTTCTAAGGTCATCAAGGTTTAGTAAAGCGACAGTTGCTGGATCAGCCCCTGCAAGTACTAATGTCAGAGATGGATCTACGGCCTCATCGGCTAAACTACTAACTGTTGGACGTAGCATCATAGTTATTTCACCACTCTCGAAATCAATCGTAGGAATAACATTCAGCATTACACCAAGCGGCACTGAACGTATTTCTGTATCAATATCAACACTAGTTGTACGGCCAGTATCCGGATCATTATTAACTGTAGCCTCAAACTCAAAGAAAACTTTGTTTTCAACAACATTTAGCAAAGCGCTTTGATTATTCAGAACTGTTAATCTTGGACTAGATAATGCTCTTACAGTACCAAAACGATTAAGAGCAGTTACGGTTGCGGATATATCGCTACCTGGATTTAAAGCGACTGAAAAGCCAGCTCCAGAAGGTGGACTAAGTGCTGTCGCGGGAAATGAACCACTCAAACTAGCAAGACCTGTAAGGTCTATAAGACTGCCACCGTCACCATTCCAATTGATTCCAGTATTAAATTCATCACTCAAAGTTACTTCTAAAATTTTTGCTTCAATTAATATTTGTGTTGAAACAGACCTTTTTACAGTTTCTAAATATTGCTCAGCTAACTTGTGCTGACGTTCGGTTGCAAAAATTGAGATCATTCCTGTTTGCTTATTAATAGAGAAAGCCGATGGAGCGTTAGGCTCTTGTGGCTCTGAAGCTCTTGGGGGTGCTGTAATATTTAAAATAGGTGCTGGAATATCAGCTGGATTACTAACCAAGGCTGTTTGTTCTTCTGTCATTGTAGCTCGTGGTTGTGCTACAGGATCTTCTAAAGTTGCCAAAGAGATATAATTTTCTGAAGAGGTTAAAATTTGCTCCAAGTTCTCATCAAGGTCCTCCCAGAAATCTGCCTCCATTTGCGTATCAATACTAGACCCAGAACCAACTGTAGTTTCATCACCAGAAATCACAGAAACATCAAGTTCTACCTTACTAGTAACAGAACGTGTGAAATTCAAATACTCCATATTATAAGTTTTAACGTAAGGTCTATCTAGCTCAACACGTAGTAAATTATCCTCAAACCTATAAGTTAGCCCTGCCATTTCAGCTATACGATCAATCACTTCATCAAAAGGACGCTCTCTAACTGTAAAAATCATAGATCCACGTATTTGTGGATCAAGCTCAAGGTCAATTTCAACTTGATCTGCAAGCTCGAACAACAAATCACGTAAAGATACTGTTTGATTAACTGAAACAGAAACTAGTGGATATTCCGTTTTATTATAATTTTCCTGAGAAATATATGACTGCATATCTGGAATAAATTCTTTTTCCTCACCGAACGTATCTTTATTCGGTGAAAGAGCCTTACGATAATCTTGTATCGTCTTCTCTCCACTGCGGTCATAGCTCATTTGATTATTGGCAAGCTCACATGCTTGAAGCATAAAAATAGCCAAAATGAGAGTAAATATTTTTTGAAAAGAGTTATTTTTAAATATCATAAGTTAGGATCCATTTTTGAAATATTAACACCTATAAATTCTATATAGTTTTATAGAATAAGAGAAGAATAAAATATATTTTTATACCAGTCATTCATCACAAAGAAAATTCAGATGTATCAATTTTAGAGAAATCTTGTTGTTTTGCACCACCTGTACTACCACCGTTAGAACCAGAAATTTTGTGTTTCTGTATCTTCATTTTCATATCGTTCTGTATGTCTGCCTCAACTATAGCCGTGTCTTCCGTAATAGCTCCACTAGTGTAAAGATCAAACAAGGAATCATCAAATAGCAACATACCAGCAGCCCTATTCTGTGCCATGACCTCTCTAATTTTATGTGTTTCTCCCTTTAAAATCAACTCTCTAACCAGTGCTTCATTCAATAAGATTTCTAAAACTGGGGCTAATTTACCATCAATTGTAGTCACAAGCCGTTGACCTACAACTGCACTTAAATTCATGGAAAGAGCGACCCTCACCTGATTATGTCTATCCTCAGGAAATAAATTTATTATACGCTCAATTGCTTGAATAGCATTATTTGTATGGATAGTAGACAAGCATAAATGTCCAGTTTCAGCTGCATTCAGAGCCATTTCCATTACTTCTGTATCACGTATTTCACCCACCATAATAACATCTGGTTTTTGACGTAGAGAATTTTTTAAAGCTATTTTATATGACTGCGTATCTATGCCAACCTCTCTTTGAGTAATAATACTTTTTTTATGAGTATGAGCATATTCCACGGGGTCTTCAATGGTTATAATATGTCCGTCTTCATTTTGATTACGATAATCTATCATCGCTGCTAAAGATGTAGATTTACCAGATGATGTAACACCAGAAACCAAAACTAGACCACGTTTTCTTAAAGAAAGCTTCTGAAAAATATCTGGCAAAGATAAATCTGAAAAACTAGGTATATTTGAAGTAATACGCCTTATAACCAAGGCTGGATGCTGTTTTTGACGCAATACATTAACCCTAAAACGACCTTTTTCTCCCATATCTAAGGCAAGATTCAGCTCCATATTAGTTTCATACTCGCGCCTCTGACGACTGGTCAAAACTTCAGATAATATATCTTGCACCATATCTGCGGTCATTACTTCACTGCTAATTTGTGATAAAATATTCTCTCGCCTTATAGTGGCTGGAACACCGACCGTCAAATATAAGTCGCTTGCCTCACTATTAACCATTTGTTCAAGATGATTATAAATAATAATCCCACTCAAAATGAATACCCTCCTTCTTCTTGTGGCGTACCACCTTCAACAGGAGGAGGAACTTTATTGCCAAATTCATCTGTGACTGTTTCTGCTGTTTCATTAACATCAGTTTGGTCTTCTAACTCATCTTCAACTGCTTCATGATCATCTACTTCATCTGCCGCTTCTTTCAGAGCCTCATGTGCTGTTTCTTCAGAAATAGTGCCACTTTCTAATAAGTCATTCACACTATCTTCCATCGTCTGCATACCATACCTAGCACCAGTTTGTATCATCGAATAAAGCTGAGCTAATTGGTTTTCCCTAACTAAATTACGCACGGCATTTGTTCCAATCATAATTTCATGTGCTGCACATCTTCCACCACCAACTCTTTTTAATAGTGTTTGAGCAATAATACCTTGAATAGAATTCGACAACATCGCACGCACCATAGCCTTCTCTGCTGATGGAAATACATCAATAATACGGTCAATAGTTTTAGAGGCAGAGTTAGAGTGCAAAGTACCAAAAACAAGGTGGCCAGTTTCCGCCGCAGTTAAAGCAAGCGATATTGTTTCATGATCACGCATCTCCCCGACCAGAATAACATCAGGATCTTCCCTTAAAGCACTTCTTAACGCAGCCCCAAATGATTTAGTATCTGTTCCAACCTCACGGTGATTCACTAAGCACTTTTTTGATTCATGATAAAACTCAACAGGATCTTCAATAGTCAAAATATGACTAGATTTAGTTGAATTAATATGATTAATCATTGCCGCCAAAGTAGTTGATTTACCACTACCTGTAGGCCCTGTAACTAGAACTATTCCTTTTTCTAACTCAGCCAGTCGTCTAATCGCTGGAGGTAAACTTAACTCTTTCAAAGTTGGCATATCATGTGGAATAACACGAAAAACAGCAGCAGGCCCCTTTCTATTCGTAAATCCATTCACACGAAAACGAGCATCTTCACCAAAAGATATAGCAAAATCCAGTTCTTGATTACGTTCGTACTCTGTACGTTGCTCATCTGTCATAATGGAATAAATCATAGTATGAATTTGTTCACTGGTTAAATCATCAGTTTTCAACCGTTTCAATTCACCATCAACACGTACGATAGGTGGGTTTTCAGCGCTTAGGTGTAAGTCTGAAGCATCATTTTTTAAGGTAAAGGCTAAAAGTTCTGTAATATCCACTGAAAATCCCCCATGAATGTATAAATTTGCTCTATATATAGAGTACGCAATAGATAGTTAAAAAACTATAAAAAAGACTGAAAAATATTTTCTGGCAAGCAAATCGAGACTATAAAAGCGAATACTAAAGCTGGGCCAAAAGGAAAAGCCTCTTCTCCAGTAATCTTCTTCCAAACAAGCCCCACAAGGATTCCACCTAAACCAGATAAGAATAAAAATAAAGGTAACTGATTTAAGTTAAGCCAATATCCAATAGCAATAAAAAATTTAATATCACCCATTCCTAAAGGATCTTTTTTCATCAAAACCATAAAAATCCACCTAATGGCTACAGCAAAGCCAGCGTAAATACATATATTAAATAAAGTTGTTTTAATTACATCAAATAAATCAGCATGAGACACACTCATATTAGATGTAATTAAAAAAATTCCAAGCAAGCCTAAAGATATATTTAAAACATCAGGGATAATTTTATGCTCAAAATCAATCACAACAATTGATGCCAAAATGACTGCTAAAGCCATAGAAATAAAAACATCTATCAAGATAGAATCAATATAACTTTTTGAAAGAAACCAATAAAACAGCAAAGCAAGACTGGCTGTAAAAATTTCTACAAGTGGATAACGTATAGAAATAGTCGCATTACAATGCCTACATTTCCCTCTAGTTAAAAGCCACGATAAAACAGGGATTAAATCAATAATAGAAAGTATATTTTTACAATGCGGGCAAAATGACCTCATAGAAGAATCCGAAGATTCCACCTTATCCTTACTATGCCTGAAAATAGATATTCCACGAGGCAAACGCCAAGATAAGGCAGTTACAAAACTCCCAAACACTAGGCCAATTAAAACCACTAATAAACTTATTACCCACTGAGGAAGTAATTCCATTAAGGAACCTCTTTAGTACACGATATGCAAACGCTTGCGAATAGCATCAATAGGAACAGGCTGCACACCAACATATCCTTTTCTATGCATTTTTAATGCTTGCTTGTACATCTCAACAGCCTTACCTTTTTCTCCCATACGATCTAATATAACCGCCTTATTAAAGGAATAATAAGCATTTGGAGTATCTAAGCCAGCTGCAATTTCTAAATTATTCAAAGCATCTTTATAATTCCCAAGCTCACCATGAATAATCGCCAACTGCGCTGCAATACCTGAATTATCAGGATAAATACCACGCAATTCATTAAGCTTAGATAAAGCCAATTTAGGCTTGCTCTTACGTAATACGCCCAGCATATTTGTTAAAGCATCTAAATCCTTAGGATTCTGACGCAAAATAGTTTCATAAGCACGAATCGCCGAAGGTACATTGCCCATATGCTGATAAGCTATAGCCTGCTTCATTAAAATATTCTTATTACCTGGATTCTGTTTATCCATTTGATTTAATATTCCAAGAGCCGCACCGCCATTACCTTTCGATAAAGCATTACTAGCACGTTTCATTTCAGACTTACTAGCTCTTGATTCATTACCACCGTGTTTCTTGATAATAAAATATTTTTTTGGTATAGGACGAATAAGAGCTTCACGAGCTGGCATTTCACGCATCTTTTCACGAATATTAGCTGTGTCATCACCCGCAAGCAATCCTTTTGATGGAGTAGTTGATACCACAGGCAAAGCCTGTTTTACTGCCTCTGCTGGAACTACGGGTTCAACTACAGGTTCAACACTTGGCATAGGCATAATTTCTGGATCCATTGGAATTATAGCTGGCGTTACTGGTGGGATAAGCGACGCATTTGCTGGTATCTGCTCTACATTAGAAATCTCTGGAGTATCATCAAACTCATAAGATGCACCAATATCATTTTCTATTCCATCTACTTCTGAAACTTTAGCTATATCCTCAGCCATAGTTGAAACACTAGCTGGTGGAACATCATCAACTGGCTCTACAATATCAATACCAGTATCAGCAATACTTAGCCCTTTATTTGCCTCGGCAATAAACTCACTAGAATCTATAGCATCAGCAATATCTGGCTCAAAAGTAACTACATTAGCTACAGGAACAGCTGTATCTTCAGTATCAACTGGCGGTTTAGACAAGCCAAACTCATTTAAAACCTCTGTAGGCTCAGCAACAACAGTAGAATCCATTCCATCATCTATAGATGTAGGGATAGATGATAATTCATCTACCTTCGTTTCAAGACTGGGCGAAATTTCTAAACTAGGTGAAATATCTGGCTGTGGCGGAACATCTAAACTAAGGTCATATATATTATTCTCAGCATCTACCACGGGGCTATCCATAGAAGCAAAACCTGGTGCATCATCATGCATATCATCGATAAATGTATATTGTTCTGATGGTGCATTCTTATCATCACTAGGCATCATAAAAGCATAATAAGCACCACCTAACAAACCCAGCACAACAACAGCTACTCCCACAATTATTGCCATTTTATTAGATTTCACATCTTCTACCGTAAAATCATCTTCTTCTATATAATCTGACATGTTTTCTGGTGTAGCAACTAAAGTATCATCAATAGTATCATCAATCATTACCTCTTCTGGCTCAACTACGCTTGAAACACTACCTTCATTATTTCCAATCAAAGATTCATTCTCTAAAGAAAAACCTTCAGAACCACTTGGCTCATTTACAGTAGTTTCGTCCTCTAAAGAAAGGCCTTCATAACCACTTGGCTCACTTACTGTAGTTTCGTCCTCTAAAGAAAGACCAGAATTTTCTTTAAGCACTGGCTTATCTTCTATTCCTGGCGTTACTGGCGTTACGTGTTTATCATCTTCATCCATTTTATACCCCTTAAAATATTAAGCTGCTTTGTTATTTTTTGGTTTTGGCGTATCTATTTTTTTCAAAAATGCACGCTCTAAATAAGTTTCTTTCATTTCATTTTTTAGTGCTTTTGGTGTTCCTAAAAATTGCAGCTGAGTATCATTAATAATAGCCACACGATCACATATTTCATCCATATCAGCCAAAATATGTGAACTTAGGAATATTGTCATTCCTTGCTTTTTACAAGAAACGATTTCATCTTTGATACAGGCTCTAGCCCTTGGGTCTAGACCACTCATCGGTTCATCAAGTATCATCAGCGGACACTTAGTTAATAAAGTGCCTAGAAGTCCCGTTTTTTGCTTCATGCCCTTGGAATACGTATGTACTCGCCTATATAAAGCTTTTCTTTCCAATGCAACCCTATCTGCGGCTTCAAGAACTTCATTCTCATCAAAAGTCGTGCCATATAAAGAAAGGGAGAAACGTATGAACTCCATGCCACTCAGAAAATATGGTGGCTCGAAACGTTCTGGCAGATAAGCTAATTTTTTCTTACTATTCTTATCAAGAGTTTTTGCACCAAATATTTTAGCCTCACCAGCACTAGATGGCATCAACCCCAATAAAATTTTAATCAAAGTTGTCTTGCCAACACCATTCAACCCCATTAAACCAAATGTTTCACCAGATTCAACATTAAAAGTGATATCTTCAATCACATTTCCATGTCCGTAATCTGCAGCAAGCCCTAGAATTGATAAAGGGGCGTCCACTAACAAAGTTTTATCTTTCTTGCTTGTTTTTGACATTTCACTCTCTAATTACTTGCCTGTTCCTGTTAAAAGAATACCTGTTTCAATATCATATATTTGATGCGGTCTTAATGTAATAGAAATCGCATCATTTATAACATAGTCAAACCATTTTAAATGCACCAAAGAGTCATCTACGGTAATATCCAGAATCTCAGGCAATAGGCGTTCTGGTGTTATACGGTTTCCATTCAGCCATATCACCCAGTTATCTGGTGAATTATATAACATTCCAGACAGGCTTAAAACACGAGGTGCCTTTGGAGCTCCATCATCTTTAAGAGTGTCCACTCCAAGTAAAGCTCTTTGAATTGCAGATATTTCTTCTCTAGAAAAAAACAAACTATCTGGAAATGCTATACCAGATGGAAGTTTTGATACATTTGTTGCATTAGCCATCTCTGCTTCTATCTTTGCTTTGATTGCAAGTGCCGTTGCTATCTCTGCTTTTACGGCTGCTATCTCTGCTTTGGTTGCCCGTACGGTTTGAGAAAAAGCATTTACACTTAATAAACTAGACATAAGAATAAAGGTCAAAGCAACCACAACCGTAAGCATTAACTTTCTTACGACCTCTCTTTGATAAAAAATACTAATATTTGTGTACAATTGCTAAGTCCTTAATAATTACTTCTTAAAATATTACCTAATAGGTGTTGTAGGTACATTTTCCACATCTGGTAGTTTTACCAGAGCATACCAATCAATATCTATACTACCACTTATAAAACTTCCCTGCTTTCCCGATGATATTGTTTCTATTATACCCTCAAATTTACTTAATGGATCTCTACTAATATCAACCGAAACAACTCTGGTATGACCTGGAAATTCACTATTTAACGAATATATAAATTTATAGACATCTGTATCAAAAAATCCATTTATATCTTTTAGCTCAATCCGCCTTTTAACCAATCTATGTTTTGCTTTTTCTGCCTTGTCATGTTCTAGCTCAGCCATATCTGAAATATCATATGATAACTTCTGAACATGGCTACTTTTTCGCATCTTCTCTAAAACTTCTGCTATGCTAAAACGACTCTGCTCTTTCATATACCCATCATCTACCAAGGATGCAAAATTATCTTTATTATCATCATAATACTTTAATTCATCTTTTATATCATAGATAGAAGATCTTAATTTTGATATCTCAGCATTAATTCCATTAAGGTTCATTTCAGCTTGTTCTTTCATTGGCGTTGACCAAAAAAACCAACTACCAAATAAAGAGGCATTGAAAAATAATAACAATAAAATAATTAAAATAAGTTTTGGCCCAATAATTCTAATCATAGATGCTCTCCCATAATAGAAATCTCGGCATAAGCCTCAGCCTCATTCACTTGCTGTGGTTCATTCGCAATATCATTGCCCCACAACTGACCAGATAAAGCACCTACAGCCGTATTACTGTTGCCATATTGTTTCACTATACGTATCTTGCTTTTTGGAAAGGCCTTTTCAAAAGATATTTTCATTTCTTTTACCGTCTTGATTTTATCCTCAGCCAGCATGGCATCATCTAAAACAAACCTTAATGTCACTTGCAATTCTTTTATATTAGTTTTTTTATTATTCTGTGCTGAGTATGATGTATAAACTTTCTTTTTACTAAAGCTGTCTTCTGGATTACGGGCATCTAAATAAGAGAGTTTTATAAGACTAGCTCTATTACCTAGAACCGACTTAATTTTTTCTAATAACTCGTATGAATATAAGGATTCTTTTTCAAGAGCTTCTTTAGATTCCATAGCTGCATGAATTGTAATTGGCTTAATGGGTAAATTATCAAATATTTTTGATTCTTGTTCATATTCTTCGTTAAGAACCGTACGTTGGGTTTCCTTATACTCAATCTCCTCTTTAAGCTCATTAAACTGCTGAAAGGTCTCGAAGCTCAAAAACATTGCTCCAACCATTGTTAAAAACATTAAAAAACTAGCTACTCTGACTATCCGTCTAGGTATAGCAATACTTCTAATCCAATCAATCTTAAATGGCATCTTTATACTGCGTTGCCGTGCAATCCAACCAGCATGCAGCATATCTGCATATTGATGAACACTTGTTTGTGCAGACTTTTTAGATGATATAGAAAAATTAAATAGATTTGCCGCCTCTTCAACAGAATAACATTGCAAGTTTGCATCCTTAAAATCATAAGTTTTTAATAGTGCTTTATTTTGCTCATCACATATAACTATTACATCCAAGCCATCTGAAGGTGTAAAACCATAACGTGATATATAACTAAGTGTGGTTGTGAAGCCTTTATAAACCTCTTCAGACCAATGAGTTGCTTCCTTATTATCATCAGACAGTGGTGATAAACGAGTTAAAGCCAAAGCACCATCTTTAATAAAAATCTGCCGTATGCCGCCAGTTTCATGATGACTAATCATCAAAACCCACCTAGGCACCGCATTTTTGTGTGAAATTTTCTTAATAAAAGCATTAACAAAACCAGACGATTCAACTGGCAACAATGCAAATCCAGAAATATCAACTTGTGCTTCACCTATAGAATAAGCTATACGTTCTATCTGTTCCGTATTAGGAACAGCGGCAATTAAATAAGATAAATGAGTCTTTTTTTCCTTACTTTTTTTACCTTTAGTTTTTAGCTCAATATATGAATAAGCTAATATATTTGAAAACAAAGCTCCCAGCTTACGTTTTACTAATTTTTTTTGATCAAGTATGTTGGTTTTAATAATGTCTTCTTTACGGTATTGTTGCTCTAATGCATCATAAAGAATAAAGACGGGAACTCCTTTATTTTGGCTCCTTAATAAATCTATTAACTCATCTTCAAAATTAGGTACAAGCCAAGGCAAAGAACCTTCACATTTTATTGCCTTTCCATTAGTAAGAAAGAGGGCGACACCGTCATCACCTATTACTAAAACACGACGTTTTGACATTACTAACTACCTCAACACCATTTCTCTATTAAATCCCCATATTAGCAGCAGAATCATATACAGGACCAAATACTGCCGCAAGAATCCATAATATGATTCCTCCCATAACCCCTGTTAAAGCTGGTTCAATCATTTGTATCATAGCATCAACAGCTTCATTCACATCATTATTATAAAATTCAGCAACCTGATTAAGCACAACAGTTAAGTTACCAGATTCCTCACCAATTTTTAACATTCTAACAACCATTGATGGGAATTCACCAGAATTTTCTAAAGCTGTCGATAATGGTGTTCCTTGCTGAACCTGCTCCCTAACATCTTGCAATGCTTTTGCAAGAACCTCATTACCTACTGTCAATTCAGCTGATTTCAAGCATTTCAAAACGTCTAAACCACTACTGAACAACACACCAAAAGTTTGCGCAAAACGAGACAGTCCAATCTTACGAATTAATGACCCCATAACTGGAATACGCAAAGCTATTTTATCTGTATGATAACAAAAATCATAGGACAAGCTTCTAAGTATCTTAAATATAATATTTGTTACAACCAACCCAATCACAACATATAAAATATAATCTTGAAAAAATTGAGAGGTTGAAATCAATGCCTTGGTAATCGGAGGAATTTCTTGACCAAGGTTCTTAAGAAACTCAGTAATTTGCGGAATAACTTTCACCATCATCAGCCAAACAACACCAAATAATACCACAGTAACAATCTTAGGGTAACGAGTTGCTTTCTTAACCCTAGTAGACATTTCATCTGACCATTTCAAATGGTTAATTAACTGCTTAAATGAATTAGATAGGTTACCGGTTTCCTCACCCGCAGCAATTAAAGACACAAAAATCTGTGTAAAAACCTTGGGGTGCGCAGATATTGCCTCTGAAAAAGACTGCCCTTCGGACACATCTCTATAGATATCAGTCATAATATCTCGTAAACGAGATGATTCAGTTGTATCCCTAATATCTGCTAAACCGTCAAGCAACGGCACTCCAGCTCGTTGTAACTGCTCAAGATGTACAAAAAGCTGAATTAAATCACGTGTTTTAACTTTTTTAAGTAAAGCAACGCCTAACCCACCTTTTTTACCACCAATTTCTTTAGAGTCAATAAGCTCATAACCACGCTTATACAACTGTTGAGCAAGATCACTTTCATTTGCTGCAGAAATAACACCTCTTACAGGCTGACCTTTAGTGTTTAATGCTCTATAATTATATTTAAAAGTCATACTTATTGTTTCTCAAGAATTGGAATTACACTAGATTAATGTAAGTTTTTACACCAACTAACAGAGTGACATTATGCTAGAAGAATCTCAAGCATTGTTTTTAAAAATAGTGTAATAATTACATTCTATCTGAGAAATCAATGACTTTAGTAACAGCTTCAATAGATGTAACACCATCTAGTAATTTAATTATAGAATCATCTCGCATGCTTTTGAAACCCTTTTTAATTGCCAAATCCCTCAACTGTGTTTTATGACCATCTTCTGCGATAACATCATTAAGATCATCGTCCAAAAATAAAATCTCTACAACTGCTGTACGCCCTTCATACCCAGTATTTCTACAAGCAGGACAGCCCTTAGCTGTAAAAAGTTCTGGTGGATTATCATTAGGAATCCCTAATAAATGACATTCTTCCTCTGTCGCCACATGTGGCTCTTTACATTTACGACACAACACCCTAACCAAACGTTGAGCAAAAGAAGCAATAATAGCCCCTGCCAACATACCTGGCTTTAAATTTAAGTCACGCAATCTTGGAATTGCCCCAAAGCAGTCATTGGTATGTAGAGTGGTATAAACTTGGTGACCAGTCATAGCCGCCTTCAATGCTTGTTCTGCTGTAGTCTCATCTCTTACCTCACCAATAAATATAATGTCGGGATCTTGTCTTAAAAGTGATTTCACACCATCACCAAAACTAAGCCCTCCACCTTCACGCACGCTGGCTTGGCGTATCATAGGCAAAGAGTATTCAACAGGATCTTCAAGTGTCATAATATTAACATCAACAGTATTCGCCTCATTTAACATAGAATATAACGAAGTTGTTTTACCACTACCCGTAGGCCCTGTTACAATAATTATACCTTCAGGTCTTGACTGAGCTTTGCGTATTAAATCCAAGTTATGCGGACTAAAGCCAAGTTTCTCTAAAGGAACTATTCCTGCACTTTTATCCAGTACACGTAATACAATATTCTCTCCATGCACTGTAGGTAAGCATGAAACACGAAAATCAGCCTCCCTACCCGCAACATTTATACCAAAACGTCCATCTTGGGGCATAAGCTTATCTGCTATATTCATACCTGAAATAATTTTCAAACGTTGAGCAATAGCCCCCCAATATTCTTTATGCAGAATATATGCTGAATGCAAAATACCATCATGACGGTAACGAACACGTATAAAATTCTCTTCTGGTTCAAAGTGTAAATCTGAAGCACCACTTTTCACGCCATTAAAAACCAAAGCATTAACTAAACGAACGATTGGGTGACTATAATCTGCCCCCTCGGCTAAACCTTCCATGTCAATACTGCCACCAGCAAGCTCTTTAAGAATACCCTCAACTGATGTTGCATAACCATAGGCTGCATCAATAGCATTAGAAAGTACGACAGGCGTACATACCAGAGGTCTTACATTGACTCCCCTCGGCAAAAGCTGCTGTAGACTATCAATCGCCATAACATTGTATGGATCTGCCATCGCAACCAACACTTCAGTTTTATCTTTACTAAATGCCACGGGTAAAACCTGATGCTTAATGGCTATAGGTTTATCAATATATTCCAACATATCAGGATCAATGACTGTATTAGATGGATCAAAACTTTCAAAACCAGAAGATTTAGCTAAAGCAGCAGATAATTGTTCAGCTGTAACAAATCCTAGATCAACCAGAATTTCCCCCATCATTTTACCAGGGTGTTGTTTTTTATCATACAAAGCAACATTCAACTGATCTTCATCAATTAAGCCAAGCTGTATTAAATGATCCCCAAGCCTAAGCGTCTTTTGTTCTGGTTTATCTATATTTTCATCAATACCAACATCCAAATCTTTTGCTGGCTCAGTGTCTTGTATACCATCAACATCTTCATCTAACAGCGCTTGTGGATTCATATCAAATGATAAATCCTCTTTATGTGTGTCTTGTATGTTTTCTATTTCTGACATATCTATTTCATCCATAAAAAAATTCATCCCTACATTATTAACTAAAGAGCAAAATAACCACTCATACGCATTGTCGCATAAATACATTAGAAATTAGTTAACAACTTACTTAACCTCAAATAATTTTTGTGGCGGTAATAAATCGCCTGCATATGTACGAATAAATTGTAAAAACTCATTTTCAGGTATTGCCTTACTATATCTAAAGCCTTGCACTTCATCACAACCTTCATGTTTAAGGAAATTTTCATGCTCAAATGTTTCAACGCCTTCTGCAATAACACTTAAGCCTAAACTATGCCCTAAATTAATAATGGTTTTAGTAATAGCCATATCATCAGAATTTGATAGTGCATTCCTGACAAAAGATTGATCAACCTTCAGCCTATCAATCGGGAATTGTCTCAAATAACTAAGGCTGGAATATCCAGTACCAAAATCATCGATTGCTAGCTCTATTCCCTGTGCATGCAATTGGTTTAAAGTATTAATTGTTTTCTCCATATCATCCATAAATATACTTTCTGTGACTTCCAGCTCCAAATTTTTTGGATCAAGACCAGTCTCATTCAGTACATTTTCCACAATTGTATTAAGATCACTACGATGAAACTGAACACCAGAAATATTAACCGCAATACGCCCTGGATTAAGCCCTTGTGCATGCCATGATTGATTTGCTTTGCACGCAGTTCTTAATACCCATTCACCTAATGGAACAATTAAGCCTGATTGTTCAGCAATAGGAATGAAATCTACAGGAGATATAAATTGTCCTCCATTTTTACTATTATCAGGACGAAACCACCTCAACAAAGCCTCTGATCCTATCAATTCACCAGTTCTTAAATTAAATTGTGGTTGATAGTACATAATAAACTGATCTTCTTCTAAACCCGTCCTTAAATCACGCAACATCTGAAAACGTTTCTGTACCACCTTATCAAAATCTTCAGAATAATAACGAGCTGTATTACGCCCCTCTTCCTTAGCACGGTTTAAAGCTATATCTGAATTTTTCAATAATTTAGATGCCTCTACACCATCATCAGGGCAGTGTGAAACACCTATAGATACACCAATTTGAAAGCTTTCTTGATAAACACTGATCGGCTCTTCTAAAGCTGTAAATATTTTATTAGTAAGAGTGTCTTGTTTATATTTATCTCCAACTGACACAATAATATTAAACTCGTCAGCACTGGCTCGTGAAATTATGGCATCTTCATCACTCATAGAATGAACAAAACGGCTAGCTACAGCCTCAAGAACTTTATCGCCCACTTCATGACCAAGCGTATCATTAACATCTTTGAAACGATCTAAATCAATAGACATTACAACGAGTGTTCCGCCATCCTTCATTACATGACCTCTTATATTATCCTCTAGTTTCTCTAAGAACATGCTTCTATTAGGTAAGCTTGTTAAACGATCAAAATATGCCAATTTATGGATACGATCCTCTGCTTGAGAACGCAATTGCAATAAATTCATAGAGTTTTGCTTTATCAAATCATTAGCGATCTTAAGTGCAACCCCCACTTCATCATTATTATTTCTTTTTGGGTATGTTATATTCGGTTCTTCTGGGTGCTTGGCTGCCTCTATCAAGTTATTCCTCAAAAGAATAATAGGCTCTAACAACCACTGTCCCAATACAATTAATAAAACACTTGTTACAAAACCAGACAGTAAAAAGAATATAAGTAGATTTTCTTTAACATAGGCAAGGGTTGTGTTTTGTAAATCTGAAGAATTAAGATGTGCAACAATTATAAAAGGGTACCCTAACTCCAAAGAAGAATAAATTATTTCATAGTGTTTCTTGTCATGACTGAGCACCTCTGATTTATTATTAAATGTAGATTTATTTAACTGCATTAAAGGTGCTTCTCCATAAGAGCCAAGTAGATCATTATCTAAACTATAAACAGTGAAACCAGCTATTTTGGTATTAACCACTAAATTACGTGATGTACGTTTATCGATCGGCATTTTAAGCGATAAGCTTGTGACTTTTGCATCTACAGCCGCAGAAAAAGACACTCGTCCATTCTCTCTGATATCTTGCAGATATTTTTTCTCAAAATTTGGAACAGTAACAATTAAAATACATGTTTGAACCACTAAAAGCGTCAAAAATACAGAAAGTGTAATTTTCCAACTGATTCGGCTACGCCATAACTGTGAAACAGATAAAACCCTATGCCCTTTAGCAGCAGGAATTATGTTTGCTTTCAAGCTGTTACCAGCTGAATTAAAACCACTTCCTTTTTTTAACATCATTCCTCACTATAAAGCATTAAATATATTTCATTATTCACTCTTATATATATGATATCTGCTTTCTATTAAAAAACAGTATAAATTTTAAATAATTTAAACAAAACTCTTGATTTATGTATAAAAAAGATATACAACTAAGTATATAAACATATAAAATATTAGGCATATGAAGCACAACGTATCAAAAAACACTATACGTCATTTAAGCGAACAAACCACTGGCTCTGTGGATAACGATGTTTGTCCACCATCAAATAAATTCTTTATTAAAAAAATTGAACTTCGCTATGCAACACTAATTGCTCAAACCGAACTAGATATGATGAGAAATAGTAATAATGGCATAACCCATAAGCATGAAAGACAAAAAGCAGAATATAAGTCACAACTATCTAAACTGAAACAAATTTTATCTAAAATACCTAGTGGTTTTTCTTTAGGTCAAACTATGTACACTAGAATATCTAAAGAACAAAACCAAAAAATTGCAGCAGAATTTTCTAATTACGTACGCCCTAGGTTTTTAATGCATCTTGCTGAAAACCAATCAAATTCTTTAAGGGAACTAGGGCTATGTGAGCACAGTATAAATAGAATGAAATCAGGGTTAGCCCCAGCGGACAAAAATAGAGCCTTCTATAATTTAACTGTTGACCATATAATAGAACGCTCTGGTAGTGGAGAACTTGGCTACAACAAAGATTATGATAAAAAAACTACAAAATATATGAAACCTACTTATAAGGTAAACCATTTTGCAAATTTGATTCTAATTCCTGATAGCATTCACAACGGTATAAAAAATGCGATAAATAAAACTCAAAATTTACCATCTTCAGAGCTTGGGCAATCACAATGGTATACTACCCTAATTCCAACAAATAACAATAAATCTAACGTATATAAATCTAACAAACAAAAAGATTACCAGAAATTTATACATAAGAACAATCGCAGAATTGATACTGAAATTAGACAAATATTTTATTTATCTGAACAATTAAATGTAGAAATTGAATTATTTATAGACAGATCAAAACAAAAAAATAAAAGCCTTGCCAATAATTTCAACACCTCTGAACAAGCAAACTATATATACAAAAGTCGTATCATTCCAACTCTACAAGAGATGGTTGATACTATAGAAACTATAGAACAACGTTTAGGGCAAAAAAAAGAGAACAGCAACAGCACTAACAATTTAACCTCGGAACTTAGCAGAATTCTTAATAACACTTTTATGAGTAACCTAGATAAGAATATCAAAAGAGCTGAAAAAGTTATTGGTTATGAATTTGCTAAAAACTTCAGACAGAAAAGAAATAGATTAATTGAGAAATACAGTAAAAATAATAAACAAGTAACTAATAATAAAACATATAAACGATAAGACAGGACTTATTAATTTTTAGAAGCCTAGCTTGAGACCATTTTTCTTTTTAACTTTTTTCTTTTTCTTATTATCCCCATTTTTCCTAGGTTTCCACCGTGCAACACTCTTTTTTGCCTCGAACATTTGCTGTTCACTCAAAGCGCTTGAAGCACGTATCCTACCAATAATAGCCTCTTCTTTCATCTTACTGCCAGATGGTAGAACCATCGCAGCTAAGGCAAACCATTTATAAGCAATGGCATGATTCTTAGCCACACCAGCACCATTAGAATAAATTCTACCAAGCTCAACTTGAGCCTCAGGGTAACCTATAGCGGCTGCTTTCTCATATAAAGAAATGGCTTTATACAAATTCTTCGCATTACCATCAGAAAATAATACGTAGTATTTAGCTAGAGAAACCACTGCAGGCATATAATTTTGTTTTTCTGCTCTTTTATACCATGTCACAGCTTGTTTTATGTTGCGTCCTGTTCCAACACCCTTTTCATACATAGTCGCTAAACGAAATTGTGCACCAGCATGTCCTGTTTTAGCCGCTTTTAAATACCACATCACAGCATTAGATGGGCCATTTTCACCCCCATCAAGTTTCTCTTCATAGATCCTGCCTAATTGATATTGTGCTGAAACAAGATTTTTGTTAGCTGCTAACAGATACCAAGCAACGGCCTGCTTATAGTTTGTTGGAGTACCTAGACCTTTACGATAGATATAAGCCATAGCACTTTGTGCATAGGCATCGCCTTGCCTTGCCGCATATTCATACCATCGTAAAGCCTCTTTATGATTCTGCTTAACTCCAGAACCTCGCAGATACATCGTAGCTACGTTATACTGAGCTCTAGAATTTCCTTGCAAAGCAGACTGCATATACCATTTAGCGGCTAAAACATCATCTTTTTTATAACCACGACCAGAACGAAGCATTGTTGCCAAATTATTTTGAGCTATGGCATCACCTCGTCGTGCAGCAATAGTGTACCATTTAAAGGCTTCCTTATCATCTTTATTAGTGCCTCTACCAAGGCTATAGGCATAACCAAGATAGCTTTGAGCTGGTAAATAGTTTTGATCTGCTGACTTTCTATACCAACTAATTGCACCATATGGGTCTTTGCCAAGCCCCTGCCCTGTATCCAGTAAATATGCAACATAGTACTGAGAACGTGGATCACCATCGTGAGCCATAAGCAAGAAATGTTGTGCTGCAAGTTCATTGTCACCTTGCGAGAAAGCTCTTAGACCTGCGTTAAAGCTTGCTTTAAAGTTTGAGTTATACTGCGTTAAACCATCTTTAGGAAAGCTGATCATAAGCAAAGCAGTGACTATAAACAAAGCACTATAAGATAGATTTTTTTTAAACTGTAGGGACATTTATATCTTTTCTTGTTATATATTTTCCAGCATCTAATATAATTGAAAATAATTATACACAAAAAATATACTTATATGTAAGTAAAAAAACTAATAAATTATTCTTGCATGCCAATTGCAGACATATACAACTCTAACAACTCCGATTCTTCTCGTCTTTTTTCTAACTCCATTTTGCGTATTGATACCATTTTTCGTATGATTTTAGGTTCAAAACCAACAGATTTAGCTTCAGCATAAATATCCTTTATATCTTCCATTAGCGCTTTTTTTTCTTCTTCCATGCGTTCAATTCTCTCGATAAAGCTCTTTAAACGCTCTCCTGCAATTCCTCCAACATCTGACATTATTTTCTCCTTAGTTTAAATTACTTATAAAATACAAATAAAATATAGTTACTTATTTTATCTTTGTTTAATACAACTATGCCATAATAGAGATAGACAAGTATTTAACAACAATATAAAATGAATTTTATGCTGTATTTTTTAATTCACACAGCTTTTTGGGGATCTATGTCAAGGAATCAACTGAAAATAAATAAATTTTATATAGCTGTTCGCAGGTTAAGCATCTTTATGTTTATTGCTAGCATTATGCTGTATAGCAACCATGCTTCTGCTGCTTACAATAATAAATATGCATCTATAGTTATTGATGCTACAAGTGGACAAGTCTTGAGTGAAAGGCATGCTAATAAAAAGCTACACCCAGCCTCCCTAACAAAAATCATGACAATTTACTTAGCTTTTGATGCCTTGCAATCTGGCAAATTGAAAAAATGGCAAAAGCTGCCTGTATCTAGGCATGCGACAAATATGGTTCCATCAAAGCTCGGGCTAAAAGCTGGTAGCAAAATTAGAGTAGATGATGCGATTTCTGTGCTTGTTACAAAATCAGCCAATGATGTTGCTGTTGTTCTAGCTGAAGCTATTGCTGGCAGTGAGGCTAACTTTGCCAAAATGATGACACGCAAAGCACGTATCCTAGGTATGCGTAGCACTACATTTAAAAATGCATCTGGTCTGCACCACCCAAGACAAATTAGCACTGCTAGGGACATGTCAATACTTGCACGTTCATTTTTATTATATCACCCTGATAACTACCATTATTTCAGCATGAAAAGCTTTACTTATGCTGGAAAAACATACAGAAACCACAATAAATTAATGTCTTCTTATAGGGGAATGGACGGTATTAAAACGGGATATGTTAGGGCTTCTGGCTTTAATCTAGTAGCCTCAGTACTACGTGATGGAAGAAGATTAATAGGCGTAGTTTTTGGAGGTAGATCAGGGCATTCACGCAATAGACACATGGCGACACTATTAGATAAAGGCTACGCAAAGGCCACTCGTTATCAACTCGCTAAATGGCATAATCCGCCACCAATACCCACTCGCAGACCTGTAGAAGCAAGAATTAGAGTTGCATCTAATCATACAAACATACAGGATAATTTTGCTACTATTACCAGATACCCTAAACGAAAACAGGCAAAGCACCTTGATATGATGGGCTTAATAGTTGGAGAAGGTGACGCTGAAATTGCAGAGACTTTAAAAACAATGTCAAAAACTACGGCTGGAATAAGCAAAACAAAAAATCAAAATAATCGAAAAAAGAGTCATCCGAAAAATTGGCAAATTCAAATAGGTGCTTTTACCACTTTAAATGCCGCACATAATGCTCTTAATAAAACAACAAAAATGCTACGTAAGAATAGCAGGCAAGCTATTAGCCCTCGTGTTATACCTCTTGCAACCCAGCGAGGCACAATATATAGAGCCAGAATAGCAGGGCTTAGTAAACCATACGCCATAAAAACATGCGCTGAATTAAATAGCTGTATTATCATGGCTAGCAATAGTACAAATTCTAGAGCAAGATAATTTATTTAGAGTATTAATATGTCTCAAAGCTTTCCTAACAGCACCAAAATAATCATAAATACATTTATATTGTTAATATTATTTAGCTTTCCCAGCATTGCTATTGCTCAAAATTCAAGTGATGTCTCAAAAATAAAATCTGGCTACATACGTATCGGCAAAAAGAACCAAGAAGAAGTAAAGCCAGAGGTTACAGATAATAAAGCTGATGCTACAAAGATAGTAAAAGAAGCCCCCGCTGAAGAAAAAGATTCTTCAACAATTATGCCATGGCGACATGATGATGGTCTACGTACAGCAGAAATACAACTAATGTCAGGAAAATATACACAAGCGATTAAAACCCTTGATAAAGTACTAAAACGCCACCCAGCTAATGCAGATGCTTATGTTTATATAGGCTTTTCCTATATGGAACTTGGTTTAATGGATAAAGCTAAAAAAAATCTTAAGCGAGGTCTTAAAATATCTTCCAATCATATGGGAGCACACCTTTACTTAGGTATTATAGCCTTAAAAGAAAACAAAACTAATATTGCGATGGAACGACTAAATGCATTAAAAGCTTTATGCAGGGGCATGATTTGTGCTGAAGAGGATTTTCTATCTAATGAAATAAATGCACACAAAAAGAAAAAGAAAAGTAAGAAAGATGAGTAAAACTAAAGCAATTAATATCTATGGTATTAAAAACTGTGACACCATGAAGAAAGCTTTCAAATGGCTAGATAAACACAATATTATATATAAGTTTCATGACTATAAAAAAGAACCTATTGATATAAATATTATTACCATGGCATTTAAGCAACAAGGTATAGAGAACACTATTAATCGCCGTGGTACAACATGGCGAAAACTACCTGATAATGTAAAAGTGGAAATCAATGAAGAAAAAGCCCTCAAAATAATTATAGAGAACCCTTCAATTGTTAAACGCCCCTTACTTGTTTATGAAGGCAATATAGTGCTTGGCTTCAAAGATGATGTTTATAGCAAGATATTTAAGCATGAGTAACGATTTATATGGCATAGATATCAAGCAATCAATGCCAGAGTCCTTTAGGACAGACCATATAATATGGGATAAATATATTTCTAGTATTTGGCTAAGTATTTTTAAATTCTGCAATATTCAAAAAAATGATTCAATAATAGAAATAGGGCCTGGGAATTCAATTAAAATTGGCTACGCTCTATCGCAACTGAATTTTTGTGGAACACTATATATAATTGATGCCTTGCCTGAGGTAATAGATACACTAAAACCAAAATATGAAGAACTATTGCCTAATGCTAAAATTATTTGGCTTGATAAACCAGTTATAGAAGCTATAAAAACACTACCAAAACATATAGATTATATCCTCGCTAACCATGTACTAGACGATATGCTTATTTATGCGGCAAAACATAGCGATGCCCTTACTTGGTCTAAATCATATACTCACATTCCATCTAATGATCTGCAAGAATCTTGGCAGGAAATATCTAAAGATATTAATGAATTAAAACAAGCTCAATCTATGGTTAGCAAAGAAATAATAAACTTAATAAATCAAATTAATCCAACATCAATTATTCTAAATCAATACCCAAGTGCTACTCTAAATGACCATGGTATGATATCGTTGAATAATGCCGCAATTGATATATTAAATATGATAAAAGATGAAGCAGATCAAATAGAACAAGCAGAAGTGCAAAATATACTCAATCTGCACCCTCACTACAATAATCACCATATTGGACAACATGTCCTAAATGCAAAGTATTGGACGATATGCAAGAAAATATAAATAAAATTATGCACTCTGTGCCTGATATTACTACAAGGTGGGATAAAACTATGTTTTGTACGACCCCACTATACAAATCAAAACAACGTCATATTCCACTTTATATTAATCAAGAGCTGTTTTATAAGCTATTCGAAATTAAAGAAGAAATAAGCTTCCTAAAAATGGCAAAATTGCTAGAAGAGGTTTTTAGCACCACGATTGAGCCAGAAGCTGCGTTGGGCGAGCCTATAGGAACTGCCTATATTGACTACCAAGCTGACCCTTTAGACTTATCATTATCTGGCAATCTTGGCTCTGGCAGAGCTTACTATATTGGTAAGTACTTTAATATTAAAGGCGAGAAAACTCCTTTGGCTATATCGACAAAGAAACAATATTCAGATGGCTACCTAGAAATAGAGCGAGCTATTTGGGAAGCTGTTATTAGTAATTCTCTACAAACATCAATCAGCACTGGTCTAAATAAAGTGCTGGCAATTTTTAACCTCCAAGAACTTTGTGAAGTCTCTTGGCGTGATGAACCTGTAAAACGTGGGAAAATTATTAGAGTTGATGAGGCAGGAGAGCTTGATAGAACCACTCATTATTTTTATACAAGAAAGCCACTCAGACAAAAAGAACTGGAATATTGTGCAAAAAGCTATGGTGTTTTAGAAGCTGATAAATTTATGGAGAGAATTACTCATGGTAATTGGTCACCAGGTAATATTTCAGTCAAAGGACATTTAATTGATTTTGATACTGTGGGTGCGGTCAAAGGTCGTGGACCTTGTTATAGCTCTACTAGATGGCATCATGAAAATCGCTTTGGATTTGAGCATATGGGGCAATTAAAAGTTTTAGAGGCTTTAACAGCTGATAAAGAAATAAATCACGATTCTGCTAATTTTCTTGAATTATCTGAACAGCTAGAAAAAGCCAGACAACGGCAAATTGCTCATAAATTTATTGAGTTTATGGGCTTTGATAAGATAGAGGCACTCTATACAAAATATAAAAGTGAAATTGATAAAATATCTGCTTTATTTATAGAGTTATCTCAGAAGAATTATTTTCAATCAGGAAAATCCTCAACCAGAGATTTGCATGCGTCTCTATTGCATGTCTATGATTTCTCCGCTTTATTTCGTGTTTACCCAACTATGAAGAAACAAGGTAAATTCAATGAAAAAGATGCTTTGGCTATTTTAATTAATAGTAATCTTTTGGGTAATAGATTTCCTGAAATAAAAGAAGAACTTTCAGACATCGCACAAGAGCATTTAGATAAGGTTTATGAAGTGATTGATGATTGCTTTGTAAAATCAACAATACAGCTGAATATGCTGAATATTGCAGCTCTACATTTTATTAAAGAATACGATTTATTATTTGAACAAATCATAGCTGAACAAAATATTGATATAAATGATGTGGAAGAAAGAGCCTATATAATCAATGAAGACAGAATTTATTTACTCCCGTATTTTACAATTTCATATGATATAGCAATGAGTGTTAGTAGTCAGTCCACAGAATGCACTCAGCAAAAAATTGAAACTCTAATCAAAGCCAATAAGCGAGTTACAAATAAAAACCATATAACCGACATACGCCTCTATGATAAAGGTTATACTTATAAAGTATTGAATGGAAAAGGACAATTTCAGCTCTGTTTTTCTACTTTTACTAAAGAAGGGCAAAAGCAAAATTGGTTCAAAGAAGCCGTTAAACTGAGCTTTGACGACAAAGAATATTCAATGTCACTACAAAAATTATTCGGAGAGACTATATTAATGTCTGATTTAATCGATATGAATGACATTTTAACCAACTACAACAGAGAAACTTCTTTACAGAACAAACGAATCATGATATATACTCATAAAGAGCATATAGGGTTAAGTTAAGGAGTGATGCAATGAAAGATTTTAATGAGCTGGTTAATAGTGAAATAGATAAGGCCGTTAATGATAGCCTTAGTGGTATCCAAAGCCCCATTTTGAAGAATGCGATTAAAGACACTATACGTGAGGCTGTTATTAAGCAAATGACCGAAGATATGTCAGACACTGTGCGTAGTGCTGTTTCTGACGCTATCGACAACCTGTCTGATGATCTATCAGGTGCAAAAAATAATGTCTTAAAAAGAAACTTCAGGACTTCTTCAAGCAGTTACGGTGGTAAAAGCAGTAGCTATGGTGGAAAATAAAATTAATAAGTCTTAACCCTAGCTATTTAAAGCAATAATCAATATTATGGGCTAATGTCCATATCACAACCACAAACAACAGAGCAAACATCTAGTGCTTCAATAGAATCTGTACCTATACCAGCACAGAAAACGTCTATTCATGCACCTGTTCTAATTGCCCATAAACGCAAAGCCTATTGGCTTACGCTTGATGGAGAGATTCTAACTCCATCTAATATTGAGCTAACCAAACTTATTAGCCAACATATGCCTATTGTTTGTCATGCTCCATTTGTTGCTCAGCAACTATCAATGACTCCATTCATTGCATACGATATTTTAGAATTATTTGCATTTGTACACCCTGCAAGGTTCTGCCTACCTAGTATCGGTGGTGTAGTTGCTGAGTTGTCTTTGCATGACTTGCCAATAAGTTCAGCCGAAGAACAATCAATCGCAACATTAGAAACCGTGCAAAGATTACTTGATGACTTGCAATCAGAACAAAGACAAGAACAATCTGATCCTATCAGTATAGCATCTATGATGGGACTTGGCAGTGATGGGATTAAACACCAAATTGGCTGGGCTTGGTCTGGAATAATACTCCAGGCTTTAGGTAGCCCAAATGGGCATGGCGATGCTAAAACAGCAAAGAACGGTACAAAAGTTTGGAATCGCTTGCAAGAATGGGCAGAAGATGCTCCGCCTCCACCTGCGGGGCATGAACCTGTCTCCGAAGAAGAGGCTTTGATTTGTTTAAAAAATCTTCTTAATCAACGTGGCTTGAATACTCGTGAACGTCCAGAACAAGAAACATATACAAAAAACCTTATTAAGGCCTTTAGTCCTCGTGATCATGAAAATATTCCAAATACAGTTGTGGCAGAGGCTGGTACTGGTATTGGTAAAACTCTAGGCTATCTTGCACCTGCTAGTGTTTGGGCAGAGAAAAATCAAGGTGCTGTTTGGATCTCTACATACACAAAAAACCTGCAACGACAAGTGGATCAAGAGTTAGATAATCTTTATCAAGATGCTGATGAAAAAAAACGCA
Organism: Alphaproteobacteria bacterium; assembly: GCA_021775895.1. Lineage (GTDB taxonomy): Bacteria > Pseudomonadota > Alphaproteobacteria > Micavibrionales > CSBR16-224 > JAJFGX01. The sequence goes on from JAJFGX010000028.1 coordinate 35,640, forward strand.
ATGTTGTTGTACGTAAAGGTAGAGAGAATTACCTTTGCTTACTAAATTTAGAAGAAGCACTAAACAGTTTAGCTGCACAAAATAATCAACGCTATGCTATAGGCATTGGGCTTATGTTACGTTGGGCAGCAGCAAGCCGTGATGGTGATCTTTATGGCGGTGATTTACCGGGTTGGCTAATTGGGATTTTAGAGTGGAAATCAACTCTGGCACTAGCTGACCGTCGTGGCGAATGCATGTTTGCTGCATGTTCACACTACCATCGTTGCTTTATAGAAAAAAGCCAACGGCTTTCACAAAGAGCAAAAATAGTTATTGCAAATCATGCTCTGGTTATGAATAGAACCGCTTTATCACACCCACATGATTCACTACCAAATCGCTATATTTTTGATGAGGGTCATCATATTTTTGATGCAGCTGACAGTGCTTTTTCTCTCCATTTATCAGGGCAAGAAGCGGCTGACTTGCGTCATTGGTTGCTTGGCATCGAGACAACAAATAGTCGTTCGCCAAGTGGAGGACGCAACGGAGGTCGCAATCGTGGACTGCAACGTCGCCTAGAAGAATTAATTGCTAATGATGATGAGGCTAAACATGCTTTAGAAGATATAATTGAGGCTGCCCGTTCCCTGCCAAGCCATTCTTGGCAACAACGCTTGCAATCAGAACAACCAAAAGGATTAATGGAAGGCTTTCTATTTCTAGTTAGACAGCAAATATATGCCAGAAATAGCAATGGACATGATGTGGTCTACTCACTGGAAACTGGCGTATTCCCAGCAATTGACGGCTTATTTGAATCATCTTACGCTTTATCATGCAGATTGCGTGATTTATCTAGGCCGATGCAAAAAATAATTTCTATTCTACAGACTCAAATCGAAGAAAACTCCGAGACAATGGCAACAGATACAAAAAAACGTATTGAATCAATTTGCCATGGACTACATCAACGTAGTAATCAATTAATTGCTGGCTGGATTGATATGCTGGCTTGCTTGCAAAACCAAACTAAACATGAAGCATTCATAGACTGGTTTCAATTAGAACGCATTGAAGGACGTGAATATGATGTTGGCATGTATAGACATTGGATTGACCCAACCGTGCCATTTGCTAAAAACTTGCAACCGCATGCTCATGGAGTAATCGTGACCTCTGCGAGCCTGCTTGATAGCACTCAACAACCAGAAGAACAGTGGGATTATGTAGTAAAGCATACTGGCATATCGCATATGACAGCCGATAGCTCCTCTACCCAGAAAATACAATTATCATCACCTTATGACTACGGCAAACAATCACGTATTTTAGTCCTAACAGATATTCCAAGGGATAATACAGGGCAGATAGCAATGGCATATGCCGCTCTATTCAAAGCCTCAGGTGGTGGAGCTTTAGGACTTTTTACAGCAATTCAACGTTTAAAAGCCGTACATAGTAGATTATTGCCAGAGCTTGAAAAAAATAACCTACAATTATATGCACAGCATTTAGATGGGCTTGACCCAACGACCATAACCGAGATGTTCCGTATGGACGAGGACAGCTGTATGCTTGGCACAGATGCAACACGAGACGGCATGGACGTACCAGGGAGAGCTTTACGTTTAATTGCTTTTGATAGAGTCCCATGGCCAAGACCAGATATTCTACACAAAGCAAGGCGTGACTATTTTGGTAGAGGTTATGATGATCGTATAACAAGATTCCGCCTAAAACAGGCTTATGGCAGACTAATAAGACATGAAGATGATAAAGGTATTTTTGTTATGCTCGATAATCGCCTGCCAAGCCGTTTATGTTCTGCCTTTCCTAGTGATGTACAAATAGAGCGAGTTGAGCTTGCCAAGGCGATAGATATTATTAAAGATTTCTCACAATAAAATTATTAATTGGCAATAAGTAATGACAACAAAACTAAAAAAAGCACCAGAACTTCAAGTCGAAAAATGGCTTAACAATACTGATAACATTACTATTGAATCACTACAAGGGCAGGCCATTATGATCGTGGCCTTTCAAATGCTCTGTCTTGGTTGTGTTCAACTATTAATACCTCAGGCAAAAAAAGTTTATGATATGTTCCCACCAAATGATTTGACTGTAATTGGAATACATACTGTTTTTGAACATCATGAAGCGATGAAAGAGCCTAGCTTGTCTGCGTTCCTACATGAATATAATATAAAATTTCCTGTAGCTATTGATCAACCAAGTGAAACAGGCAGGCTTCCAAAAACTATGTCTACATATAATATGCAAGGTACGCCAACTATTCTACTTATAGACCATGAAGGCTATTTAAGAGCACACCATTTTGGACATATTTCTGATTTACAATTAGGTGCTGAACTTGCGACACTAATCATTGAAAAAAAAGACGCAAGGTAACAATGATCTATCCTCATATCATTGTTCTTTACTAAATAAGCAACTTAAAGCAAGTGAGCGACAAACATACTGCCCATAATATACAAAATTAACGTGTCCTGCCCCTAAGGAGCGATAACCTTCTTAACACTACGCTTAGGTGAATTATTAAGGTGCTCGAGATGATGAGGTAAGGATTTTAGAAGTGGAGCTTCAAACTTGATTAACTCATAGGTCTGGAAAAAACAGTCGCTACCAATTACGGTAAGTAATGGCGCTTCAAACTTTTTTAATACAGGGGCATAATGAATGGAGAAGTCACCCATCTTGGTAAGTCTAGAGGCTTTAAAATACTCTAAACTATACAAATTACAAAGACAGAAAACACCCATAGTGGTAAGTGTTGGAGTTTCAAACTGCGTCAATACAGGAGCGCGATAAAGGCATCCATTACCCATATTCGTAAGCGCAGGAGCTTCACACTGCATCAATCTAGGAACATTATAAAGGCAGCGCTCACCCATATTGGTAAGTGCTGGAGCTTCAAACTGTGTCAATGCAGGAGTGTAATGAAGACAGCTATCGCTCATTGTGGTTAATTCTGGAAGATAGAGGGTTTTTATTTGTGATTGTTCCGCACCTATTAAAATATCACCATTTAAGGTTAAGTTTCCATTTTGAATGCTCAGCCCAGAGTTTCCACCATAACAGCGGTTAAAATCATCAGCAAAGCTATCTCTATATAAGGGATCAATTTTTTTAAGTGTTTTACTTTTGTTATCAAATAAGAATTTATCGAATAATGCATCACCAGCAGATCTATTAACCGTGTGGATAGTACCATTTTCAGCCCATCTTTGATCGCCATAATAGATATTGTTGGTTTCTCTATGGTGTTTAAAAACCTGATTCCCAATTACAGTAAAACCCTCTGGCAAAGGGGATTCATTAACCGAAAAATCGACATTAAAGCGGTCTTTTAGAGCGGATGAAAGCCCATTAATAATATTATCTGGATTGCTTCCAAACGTATTGTCACAATTAGAAACTGTATGGTT
>JAJFGX010000029.1 GCA_021775895.1 Alphaproteobacteria bacterium
ATATCTTGCTTTGGGATCAATGATATTTAGTAGATCATACATGAATATGGAAGATATGGATACTACAGGTACAGATCAGCATGAGGCTGTATATCAGCAAGTATCAGATGGAATAAATAATCTTAAAATGACATTAGAAGAAAGCGAAAACTTAACTGAAATGCGTAATGGTCTAGAAAGCCTTAGGGATAGCGGTCTAGCTGAGGGTATTGTAAGTTCAGATATTTCAATAGATAGTAAAATAAGAGATGCTGATGGAGAAGTGTATCATATAAATCGTGATGTTGAACGCCAGTTGAAAGATGTGTTATCAAATATTTATTTAAGTGGCGATGAAACAGGGCTTGCTTTATCAGAGACCACAGCACATGATTTCTTTACAAAAATAGCTAATTTAGATATTCCTGCTGAAGTTACTTCCAAAGATATGAAGCTTAGAAGAATGCTTCTTAATGAGGCTAAATCTGAGCATTTAGATGAAGGTTTTAAGAATATTGATGGTTTATCAAAGGATATTGATGATATATCAATATCAGATGTTAGAGGTATATCTGATCGTTATGAGTTAGCACAGACAGTTGCAAAGAATGCTTCTCGTGCAAATGAAGCGGGAGAGTTTGGGCTATTTGGAGCGGCTATATTGTCAATGGTTGTCCCATTATTGGTGAGCTTTAATACAGGTAGGGGTTCTACTTTTAGACAGTGGTCATATAATAAACCGCAAAGACCAAAAGTTAAAAAATATTAGGCATAATTTGCATGATGGTCTATAGTCCATTCCATGCTTAAAAAAGATGATATTAAATTTATTCATTTACACAACCACTCTGCTTATTCATTAGCGGAGGGGGCTATTCGTATTCCAAATTTAGTTAAAGACTGCCACAGCAATAATATGCCTGCTGTCGCAATTACTGATACTAATAATTTATTCGGTGCTTTGGAATTTTCAATTGCAGCATCAGGCAAAGGTATTCAACCTATTATTGGCTGTCAGTTAAATATAATGTTTGAAGATATAGATACTTTAACTTCAATTGTATTGTTAGTACAAAATGAAGTTGGATATAAAAATCTTTTAAAGTTAAGCAGTCAAGGCTTCTTAGATGTAGATGAAACAGAGCCTACGCATATTAAAATGTCTCAACTAAAAGAGTATAATGCAGGGCTGATATGCTTAACTGGTGGCTATAATGGTTCTATAGAGTATTTTCTAAAACATAAGCAAGTAGATAAAGCGGAAGAAATCTTATTAGAGTTAAAAGAGATATTTGCTGATCGCTTATATATTGAGCTAATGCGTCATAATTTGCCAGATGAAGATATCATTGAAAGCAAAATGCTTGATTGGGCGTATCAATATAATATACCGCTGGTAGCTACTAATGATTGTTATTTCTCTGAAAAGCGTATGCATTTATCGCATGACGCTTTGCTGTGCATTGCGGCAGGAACTTATGTTTCTGATGATAGTCGCAGGAAAGTAACAGAGGAGCATTATTTTAAATCTCAAGCCGAAATGATAGAGCTATTTGCAGATTTGCCAGAGGCTATAGAAAATACGGTGAATATCGCAAAGCGTTGCTCATATTTACTAAAGCCGATTGATCCTATACTACCAAAATTTACTAAAGATAAAAATAGATCAGAAGAAGATGAGCTAACTGAGCAAACTAAAAAAGGGTTAGATTGGCGTTTAGAAAAATTTGTTTTTACTAAAGATATGAGCAAAGCAGAGAAAGAAGCAAAAAGTAAAATATACTATGAACGTATGGAATATGAGCTTGGTATTTTAGTGCAGATGGGATTCTCTGGTTATTTCTTAATTGTAGCAGATTTTATTCAGTGGGCAAAAGATGAGGATATCCCAGTCGGGCCTGGGCGTGGTTCTGGTGCAGGCTCAGTTGTTGCATGGGCAATGAAAATTACTGATTTAGACCCAATTGATATGGATTTACTATTTGAACGTTTCTTGAATCCAGAGCGTATTTCTATGCCTGATTTTGACATTGATTTTTGTCAAGAAAGGCGTGAAGAAGTCATTGAGTATGTGCAGGAACGCTATGGTTATGATCATGTTGCACAAATCATTACTTTTGGTAAGTTGCAAGCACGGGCGGTTGTGCGTGATGTCGGTAGAGTTCTACAAATGCCTTATGGACAAGTTGATAGAATTGCTAAACTTATTCCTAGTAATCCTGCAAACCCTGTGACCTTGCAAGAGGCTTTAGATAGCGAAGAAGATTTAAGCATGGCAAGAAAAGATGATGAAAATGTTGCAAGGCTAATTGATATTGCTCTCGACTTGGAGGGGTTATATCGTCATGCATCAACGCATGCTGCAGGTGTTGTAATAGGCGATAGGCCATTAGATGAGCTAGTGCCTTTATATCGTGATCCAAGATCAAATATGCCCGTAACTCAGTTTAACATGAAGTATGTTGAGCAAGCAGGGCTAGTAAAGTTTGACTTTTTGGGGCTAAAAACAATTTCGGTGGTAAAGCGGGCTATAGATATTATTGCAAAGACAAGTGAAGAAAAACTAGACCCGCTTGATTTTCCATTAGATGATAAAAATACATTTGAAATGCTGGCAAAAGGCGAGACCAGTGCAGTTTTCCAGATGGAGAGTGCAGGTATGCGTTCGCTATGTACTGATATGAAAGTTAGTTTGTTTGAGCAAATGATAGCGATTGTTGCACTATATAGACCAGGCCCTATGGAGAATATACCGAAATATTTGGCGTGTTTGCATGGCAAAGAAAAACAAGATTTTATGCACCCATTATTAGAGCCTGTACTGAAAGATACATATGGAATTATGATTTATCAGGAACAGGTAATGCAAACAGCTCAGATTTTGGCTGGATATACACTTGGTGGAGCGGACATATTGCGTAAAGCCATGGGTAAAAAAATCAAAGCTGAAATGGATAAACAGCGAGATATTTTTGTTGCAGGGGCAGCAGAGCATAATAATGTTGAGGCAGAACAAGCAAGTTTAATTTTTGATCAAGTGGCTAAATTTGCGGGCTATGGTTTTAATAGAGCTCACTCTGCAGCATATGCATTTATTGCCTATCAGACGGCTTATTTAAAGGCTCATTATCCAGTGGAGTTTATGACAGCTACCCTATCATTTGATATGGGTAATACTGATAAGCTCGGAGAATTTAAGCATGTTTTAAAGAATATGGGTTTGACCCTATTACCACCAGATATCAATAAGTCTGAAGTTGATTTTGCAGTTGAAATTGACAAGAAAGCAGGTAAGAAAGTTATTCGCTATGCACTTGCAGCACTAAAAGGTGTTGGTGCTGATGCGATGGCAGAGCTAGTCAAAGAACGTAAGGCAAATGGTGAATTTAAAGATGTTTATGATTTAATGCGTCGTGTCGGGCATAGAAATATGAATCGTAGGCAGATGGAGGCTCTGGCAGCGGCTGGCGCATTTGATAGTTTAGTGAGTGATAGAACGCAAGCTTATCAATCAGCGGAGCTTTTGCTACGTTATGCAACAATGGTTGATGATGAGAAAGCAAGTGGGCAGGCGAGTCTATTTGGCTCGGCTGAGGATACAGTGCTTGATATGCCTCCTTTATTCACGGTTAAAGAGCCTTGGGATCCTCTCGAAACATTAGAAAAAGAATTTAATGCTGTTGGGTTTTATTTGTCTGCCCACCCCTTGGATACAATGGAAAAACAGTTGCTGCGCCTAGGTGTTGTGTCTTCTGCTAACGTATTAAAAAAACTGGAAACATCACCTAGTAGTCGCTTAAAAATGGCAGGGATCGTCCTACATAAGAAAGAGCGTGTATCAAGCAAAGGTAATCGTTTTGCTTTTATGCAGCTATCTGATGGTGACGGAGTTTATGAAGTTATGATGTTCTCTGATGTTTTGTCTTCGTCCAGAGATTTCTTAAAAGCAGGTCAATCATTGTTAATGTCAGTTGATGTCGACAAGCAGAATGAAGATGAAATAAGATTTTTAGCACAAAAAATTGAACTATTATCACCATATATTGATGGGGCAACTAAAAAAATACGCATTACGTTAGAAAAATCATATGCAATTAAAGAAATAAGGCAGATGTTAGATAATAGCGAGAAGGATAGCAGTATAGATAAAAAGATAGAGCTATTGGCAAAGCTACACGAACAATCGCAAGAAGCAACTTTAGAATTACCAGGGCGTTGGCAAGTATCACCAAAAACACGTAATTTAATCCGTCATCTTGATGGCGTCTTAGATGTTAAAGAGCTGTAGTAATTCCACTTAATTCTTACACGTCGTTATTTCGTCTCTCACCTAGACTTACTAGGCTTCGTTCCTTATGCCTAGTGTAAAAATAAATTGAAAAGACTATATAGTCATTCGACTTAATTCTTCATACGGGCTTTAGCAAAACGTCTGAAGTCAGCGATTTTCTTTGCTCTAGTTGCTTTATCAGGCGTTTGTTTTATCGGTTTTGTTTCAGCTGGAGCAATCCAATATTGATCAAATGGCTCCGAATATTCAAGCTCGACAAGGTTGTTATCGCAATAAAGAACACCACCAACACTTTGTGGAGCACCTTTAAGTGTAGTTAATTGGTTGTTGCTACACCAAAAATTATCACTAATAGTTTGTGGTGCTCCTTCAAGTGTAGTGAGTTGGTTGTTGTGACACCAAAAATTACCACTAACTTTTTGAGGTGCTCCTTTGAGCGTAGTGAGATGGTTATCATTGCACCAAAAGTTACAGCCAATAGTTTGCGGTGCTCCTTTGAGTGTGGTTAATTGGTTGTTGCTACATGAAAAACTATTTCTAATAGTTTGCGGTGCTCCTTCAAGTGTAGTTAATTGGTTATGGTCACAGGAAAAATGGCTACCAACGTTTTGTGGAGCACCTTCAAGTGTGGTTAATTGGTTGTTGTCACAGTAAAAACCACGGCCAACAGTTTGCGGTGCTCCTTCAAGTGTAGTTAGTTGGTTATGGTCACATGAAAAACTAGCACCAACTTTTTGTGCAGCACCTTCAAGTGTGGTTAATTGGTTGTTGCTACACCAAAAACTACCATCAACGTTTTGTGGCGCTCCTTCAAGTGTGATTAATTGGTTATTCTCACAATAAAAATGACCACTAATTTTTTGCGGTGCTCCTTTGAGTGTAGTTAGCTGGTTATCATTGCATAAAAAATCACCTTTAATTATCACTATGGTTAAATCAGGTAGCTTTTCTAAGTGTTTGCCTGAGATATTTAAATCACTATAAACAGTGATTTCACCTGTGGTTTTGTCTTCTGTGTATTCGATATTCATTTTATCAAGGAATTCTTTTGCCTCAATATTTGAATTATAACTTGTCCCAGAATTATTATTAAATTGCTTTTGCATTAAGCGCCCCAAAGATAGATGTAAAATAAAAACATATCACAAATACCGCATTAAAGAGTATATGTCAAGATGTTTTGTACGGGGGTGAATCTTGGTATGTCATGAACATGTACATTTTTCTTGACATATATATATGTATCTGACATTATCGGCTCAGAGTTTGAAGTGATTCTCTATTAAGTAGAGGATTGGTACGGTATCTTTCAATAGATTACGTGATACTTGGAAGAATATATGAGCCTTTAAGTTCATTGTTTTTGTAGAGTTTCAGTTTTTTTCGAATAGTGCTTAATCGAACTATAGAGTGTAAATAGGCAAGGTGCTTATCATACACTCATATAAAACTGTTACTATGCGAAAGGAAAAAACAATGCAAACAACAGGTACAGTAAAATGGTTTAACGACACAAAAGGTTTTGGTTTCATCGAGCCTGAAAATGGCGGAGACGACATTTTTGTTCATATCACTGCAGTAAACGAATCTGATATGCAAACATTACGTGAAGGTCAAAAAATTACTTTTGACATTCAAGAAGATCCAAAAAGAAATAAAAGCAACGCTGTTAACTTAAAAGAAGCTGCGTAATTTAATTTCTTAAGGACTTCACTTAAAAAAGTCCTGACAAAGAACAAGAGCAATAAAAAACATCAAACATGCAGTATGTTTCTGTATGGGCTTTTCTTTATTGCTAAAATAAATAGCATGATTACTTTCAGAGATTATATCTCTGGGAGTGGTTGTGGCTATATAACTTATAGTAATAAATTGAAGGAAGAATGATGAAAAATTTTGAAGGCCTTGGCCTAAACTCTGTGCTGTCTAACTCATTAAAACATATGAAGTACACAGCTCCCACACCTATTCAAGCACAAGCAATACCTCTTGCCCTACAAGGTCATGATATTTTGGGTTCAGCCCAAACAGGAACTGGTAAGACCGCTGCTTTTGCGATACCACTAGTTGAAATGGTTCTGCGATC
>JAJFGX010000030.1 GCA_021775895.1 Alphaproteobacteria bacterium
TGAAGTACATTTATCTAATATTCACAAGCGTGAAAAGTTTCGTCATCGTTCTCGCATTTCACCTATTGCTGGTGGAGTAATTTGCGGTTTTGGTGCAAAAGGATATATTTTAGCATTACATGCTGTACAAAATATGATAGAAAATAAGTCTTAGAAAAAAATAGGGATAAAAAAAAATGGGTCATATAAAAATTGATAGAGATACAATCAGAGATCTTGCAGAGCTTTTAGAAGAAACTGGATTAACAGAAATTGAAGTTGCAGATGGTGATAAAAGTATGCGTGTTACCAGATCAAGCGTTTCACATGCTGTCGTTGCACCAACACCTATTGCAGCAAACACCCCTACCCCATCAATCGTAGAAAACACAAATAGCCTAGATACACATGCTGGTGCTGTGAAGTCTCCTATGGTTGGTACGGCATATCTAAAGCCTGACCCTGATTCTGCTGACTTTGTAAATGTTGGTGATACGGTTAAAGAAGGTGACACTCTGATGATAATTGAAGCTATGAAAGTGATGAATCCTTTGAAATCACCCAAATCAGGAAAAGTAACTCATATTATGGTTGATAACTCTCAACCTGTAGAATTTGATGAAGTGCTAGTAGTTATCGAGTAATTAGTAAAGGCAAATACCATTATGTTTAAAAAAGTTCTGATTGCAAATCGTGGAGAGATTGCTCTTCGTATTCATAGAGCATGCTCTGAAATGGACATTGAAACTGTCATGGTTCATTCAACAGCTGATGCTGATGGCATGGCTGTACGCCTTGCCGATGAAAGTGTCTGTATTGGTGGCCCTATGGCTAAAGATAGCTACCTAAATATTCCAGCAATTCTAACCGCCGCTGCAATTACAGGGGCAGATGCTATCCACCCAGGAATTGGCTTTTTATCTGAAAACGCAGATTTTGCTCGTATGGTTGAAGAACATGGATTTACTTTCATTGGCCCAACACCAGAACATATTGAACAAATGGGTGATAAAGCAGTCGCTAAAAAAACTGTGAAAAACTTAGGATTACCTGTAATTGAAGGATCAAATGGTATAGTTGACACTATTGCAGAAGGAATGCTAGTAGCAGAAGAAATGGGATTTCCTGTGTTAATTAAAGCCGTGGCTGGCGGTGGCGGTAAAGGTATGAAAATTGCTGAAACAGCTGAGGAATTTGAAAATTCATTTAAAATGGCATCAAATGAAGCCAAAGTTTCTTTTGGCAATGGTGATGTATATATTGAAAAATACCTAAAAGCACCACGCCACATAGAAGTACAAATAATTGCTGATATGCATGGTAATGCTGTTCATTTAGGTGAGCGTGACTGCTCTATTCAACGTAATCACCAAAAAGTTATTGAAGAAGCTCCATCACCTGCTCTGACAGACGCACAACGCAAAGCCATTGGTGAGCTTGCAGCGGATACCGTACGTAGCATGGGCTACAGAGGCGTTGGTACAATTGAATTTTTATATGAAGATGGACAATTTTATTTCCTTGAGATGAACACAAGACTACAAGTAGAACACCCAATTACTGAGATTGTCACAAGTATTGACCTTGTACGTGAACAGATTCGTGTTGCAGCGGGGGAAAAGCTCTCTTTCACACAAGAAGAGGTTAAGTTCAGAGGACATGCCTTTGAATGCAGAATTAATGCTGAAGACCCAGAAACATTTGCTCCATCCCCTGGAAAAATTACCAAATATCACCCACCAGGTGGCTTTGGAATTCGTATTGATAGTGCAATTTATGAAGGCTACACCGTACCACAATACTATGATAGCCTAATTGGTAAGATAATCATAAGAGGAAGTAGCCGTGAAGGCTGCCTTATGCGTATGCGTCGGGCTTTACGTGAGTGCGTGATTGACGGTATAAAAACTAATCTACCTCTACATGCTCGCATTTTAGCTGAAGAAAAATTTAAGCAAGGCGACTTTGATATTCACTGGTTAGAAAAAGAATGCTTAGCTAAAAAGTAGAGACATTTTTCTTGCTTTTTATCTGTGGTCTTTCTCTTCTTGCATATCGCTCTACATTGTTATGTATATTGGTTAAATCTACAGCAAAGAAGGCTAATAAGAAATTCATGCCTACTGCCCCAACACCTGCAAGTGGGGCATATATCATAGTATTATCTGATTCATTTTCATTTTTATCTGCTGAACATTGAGCAATATTCACCGCTCTATCTATTACACTTTCTGTAGAATAAGAGTTATCAACCTGACATTCATGTAAATATGCCGTATCGCCAATATCTGGTATATTTTCGCCATTAAATATTACTGTATCAATTGGATATATATTTCTATTTACCTTCTGCAATAGATTCTCTAGCTCTGTTTCTGAAACTTTATCTTCTGTATAAAGTCCGGAAATTAATTCTAGCATTTTACTTTCAAAGTTTACTCTTGCGGTATCAAGCTCTGCTTTAGCAGCAGTTTTATCTTCCATATTGGCAGCACGCCACTCTGCACGCAGTTTATTTAAATTATCTTTTTCTTCAGTTCTTATAGACAGTATTTGACCTTCATAAGATGATATACGTTCTTCCTGCCCATCAATATGTGTACCATCAGGCGAGGTATTTGTAAGCCCAATCACCCCTGATGCAACCCCAACACTTAATAATCCTGCACAAGCAAGAAAATTTCTCCATGTTGCTTCATAACTATTTGGTGCAAGAAAATTAGCCGTTTTCCATGCTGCTAGTTTAAATGGATATGATACCGCACTTACTTCATTTTTTTCTTCTTCTGACATATTTTATTCCTCTGTACTGCTATTAATGTAATGAACATATCGCAGTCTTTACTATATGTCAACTGAATATTTTTTAATTAACGATTTAAACGATTCTTAGCAAAACTGCGGAAATCTTTTTGTTTTTGATGACGTTTAGCTATAGTCGCTTCTATCTTTTGTTCTACTGCTAATTTTTCTTTTGCTTCTTTTTTTTCTTTATTACGTTCAGACCTATACCTAGCCAGTAGATTATCTCTATTATCTGTATACATTATTGTAGACATTAAATTCACATTAGTATGGTTTAAAGCCACATCCAAACATGTCTTTCCTTTAGTGTTATTTAATTCCAGATTAACGCCAGCATCTAAAAACATTGCAAGTATATTAAAAACTCTGTCCGACTGAAACTCGTTTAAAGCATACATTAAAGCTGTATTGCCATTATTATCTTGAATATCTGGATTTGCCCCACCTTCTAGCAATAGAAGAAGCATATCTTCATCTTTTTTAGTCGCTGCGACCATAAGTGCTGTTTTACCTTCATCTGGTTCTTTATAGTTCAAATCAATATCAATACCTTCATCTATGAGTTTTTTTGCACCAGCAACATTACCGATATAGCCAGCTATAAAAAATTGTTGCTTATTATCTAATAATCCCATTATAGTTTCCTTTAATTTTTACAATGAATAATAACAACAGACCTTAAACTACATTAAATACATATGTCAATACTTTTGCTAAAATTAAAGCTTGCAGAATCATTAAAGTTATGTAATACATAGAACACTACAAAATATAGGAGATTTAAACTATGGCTAAAAAGAAGCTATTTATTAAAACTTGGGGCTGTCAAATGAATGTATATGACAGCACGAAGATGGCTGATGTTCTTTCTCCTTTAGGCTATGATGTAGTCGATATTCCAGATAATGCTGACATGATTATTCTGAATACTTGTCACATACGTGAAAAAGCAACTGATAAAGTTTTTTCTGAACTTGGTCGCTTAAATGAATACAAATCCAGACGTGAGCAAACGGGACAATCAACTATAATTGCCGTTGCTGGCTGTGTTGCTCAAGCGGAAGGCGAGTTTATCACCGAGCGCGCTCCTTATGTCGACATGGTTTTTGGCCCTCAAACCTATCATGAGCTACCAGAGATGGTCGCCAAAGCAACAGGGGCTTACGGTAGCAATCGTGTTATTAATACTGAATTTCCAACTGAATCGAAATTTGATTCTCTACCAAGTGACAGTCAAGACCAACATGTATCTGCGTTTTTATCTGTACAAGAAGGTTGCGACAAATTTTGTACTTTCTGTGTTGTACCTTATACTAGAGGCTCTGAATTTTCCAGACCAGCTCTACAAATTATCAATGAAGCAAAATCTTTGGTTGCTGGCGGAGCAAAAGAAATTACCTTACTAGGTCAAAACGTTAATGCATTCCATGGCGATGGTTTAAATGGTAAAACATGGGGACTTGGTCGTTTAATACATGAGCTGGCCGAAATTGATGGCTTAAAACGCCTGCGTTACACAACCTCCCACCCACGAGATATGGACGATGAACTAATTAACGCACATAGAGATGTTGATATACTTATGCCATTCTTGCACCTTCCTGTACAAAGTGGCTCTGATAACATGTTAAAGCTAATGAATCGTAAGCATACTGCTGATACTTATCGTGAGATAATTGCTAAAATACGTGATGCTCGCTCTGATATTGCCCTCAGCTCTGACTTTATTGTCGGCTTTCCTGGAGAAACAGATCAAGACCATAAAGACACTATGAAGCTAGTTGAAGATATTGGCTATACACTTTGTTATTCATTTAAATACAGCCCACGCCCCGGAACTCCTGGAGCAAAAATGGGTGGTATAGTGACAGAACAAATAAAAAGTGAACGCCTGCAAGAATTGCAAGGTTTGCTAAATAAACAGCAACATACATATAATGTTACATCTATAGGTAAAACTATGCCTGTGCTTTATGATCGTAAAGGTCAAAAAGATGGACAATTACTAGGCAAGACTCCTTATCTACAATCTGTTCATATAACAGCACCAGATAGACTACTAGGACAAATTGTAGATACAAAAATTGAACTCGCTCATGCAAATAGCTTAGCTGGCTCAGTTGTAACCACAGAAACAACATCAACAACAACAGAAAAAGCAAAGGAACAAGCAGCATGAGTGGTAAAAAGAAAAATTCAATAACCTTGCGTAATCATAATGACGAGAATTTAGCAGATTACTTATTTGCTGATTCACCAGAAAGCCATACAGCTTTAGCTTTACTTAAACACAAACTAAACGTTGAGATATACCCATCTGAGAACATAACTAAAATTAATATTAAGGGTGTAGATGCTAAAGAAATAGGTCAAGCTAAAACTATTTTTTATAAATTAGCTGCAAGTTTTTCACGTGGAGAGCCTATAAATGAAGCTGTAATTAATAAAGAAGCAAAGCAGGCTGGAATATCACAAGAATTCATAGACAACCGTAAGGAAGTTATCAAAAGCGGGCGTAGCAAGCGTGAAAAGCGTACTCATAATAAAGAAATACGAGATAATCCTGAAAAAAATATCAATATTATTGAAGTTGAAACTAGAAATGACAATCAAACAGAATTTTTAGATGACATTGCTAATAATGACGTTACTTTTGGTGTTGGCCCTGCTGGAACTGGTAAAACTTTCCTTGCTGCTTATGAAGCTGTAAAAGCCTTTAAAGAAGGAAAAGTAGACAAAATATTCCTTGCTCGTCCTGCCGTTGGAAATGGTAAAGATCTTGGAGCTTTACCAGGGGATGAAAAAGCAAAACTAGCACCTTACTTACGCCCATTATATGATGAGATAGAAAACCTAATTGGTAAAGATATGTCAGAAAAACTACAAGAAAAAGGCTTTATTGAGATTGCACCAGTAGAATTCATGCGTGGCAGAACATTTAAAAAAGCTTTTATAATACTAGATGAGGCTCAAAATACTAGCCGTGAACAAATCAAAATGGCTCTAACCAGAGTTGGTGAAGGTAGTAAAATGGTTGTAACTGGTGACCCTGGTCAAGTGGACTTACCAGATTCAACACCTAGCGGACTTGCTCATGTCTTAAGTAAACTTGAGGGCGTAGAGGGTGTTGGCATTCGTAGCTTTACCACAGCCGACATTGTTAGAAGTAAAGTTGTATCCAGAATTGTTATGGCTCTTGAAGGCTCCAATGAGAATAAACCTCAGCTTGAGCAGAAAAAAAACAATCCATCAATGAGAAGATAGACAATAAAGTAGGATAAATCATGAACAGTCATAGCAAAAAAGCAGAATGGGAAGAACTTTTTTTTAAAAGCTCTATGACTGTTGACTTAGAAGGCATCAAAGAAGCTTTAAGTAATGGAGTTGATATAAATCTGCAAAATCCAAAAGATGGCATGCGTACTGCTTTAATGTCGGCTGCATTCTACGGTAAAAATGATGTTGTCTCTTTTTTACTTCAATCTGGAGCAGACCAAAATATAGAAGATACACGTGGTAACACAGCTTTAATGTTCTCAATAGATCTTACCAGTAATAATGAATGCACAAAAATGTTAACGGACAATGATCCTAGTAGTATAGATAAGAAGAACCTAAATCATTACACCCCATTAATGCGTGCCGCACATATGTTGCACTATGCAAGGTTTGAGCTATTATTAAAAGCTGGAGCAGATATTACCAGTATAAACAACAAAAATGAAACCGTACTTGAAATTGCGGCAAGATCAGAAAAAGATAGGGTAATTAAAGTTGCCCTAAAGCATATAGATAAAATGGGATTACAAGAACAAATGTTACCACATGCTTACAGAGCATTAATACTCTC
>JAJFGX010000004.1 GCA_021775895.1 Alphaproteobacteria bacterium
TACCTTTGAAGCCTTTAATAGTGTCTTCTAATTGAACAAACACCCCTGGTGTACCTGTGAAAATCTCAGCTACATGGAATGGTTGTGATAAGAAACGCTGGATTTTACGAGCTCTAGCCACAGTTAATTTATCTTCTTCAGATAATTCATCCATTCCAAGAATGGCAATAATATCTTGCAGTGATTTATAGCTTTGTAAGGTTTCCTGAACTTGACGAGCAACTTGATAATGCTCTTCACCAACAACCATAGGATCTAAAATACGGCTAGTTGAATCCAGAGGATCAACCGCAGGATAAATACCTAATTCTGCAATTTGCCTAGATAAAACAGTAGTTGCATCTAAGTGAGCAAAAGATGTTGCAGGTGCTGGGTCAGTCAAATCATCGGCAGGCACATAAACCGCTTGCACTGATGTAATTGACCCTTTGTTTGTTGAGGTAATTCTCTCCTGCATAGCACCCATATCAGTTGCCAAAGTTGGTTGATAACCAACCGCAGATGGAATACGACCTAATAGAGCTGATACTTCTGCTCCTGCTTGTGTGAAGCGGAAAATATTATCAATAAAGAACAATACATCTTGTCCTTCTTCATCACGGAAGTATTCTGCTTGTGATAGACCTGTTAGAGCAACACGAGCACGAGCCCCTGGAGGTTCATTCATTTGACCGTAAACTAGAGAAGCTTTAGATTCTCCCTGACCATCTGTTTTGATAACGCCAGATTCTATCATCTCATGATAAAGGTCATTTCCCTCACGTGTACGCTCTCCAACTCCTGCAAATACAGATACACCACCGTGTTCTTTTGCAATGTTGTTAATTAGCTCCATAATTGTCACAGTCTTACCAACTCCAGCACCACCGAATAAACCAATTTTACCACCTTTAGAATATGGTGCTAATAAATCAACAACTTTAATTCCAGTAATAAGAATTTCTGTTTCTGTAGATTGGTCAACAAAATCAGGTGCTTCACGGTGAATAGGATATGTTTTCTTAGGTTTAATTGGCCCCAATTCATCAACAGGATTTCCAACAACGTCCATAATACGACCTAGAGTTTCAGGGCCAACAGGAACATTAATCGCATCGCCAGTATCAATTACTTCTTGACCACGCATTAAGCCATCTGTTGTATCCATGGCAATTGCTCTCACTACGTTCTCACCTAAGTGTTGAGCGACTTCCAAGACCAGAGTTTTACCGTTATGCTCAATGGTTAGAGCATTCAAAATAGCAGGCATTCCACCTTCAAATTTAATATCAACAACCGCTCCCATAATTTGAGTTAGTTTTCCAACTGACCCAGATTTTAATTTGGTAACCTTAGCACTTGTTTTACTCGCTCCAGCTTTACTTGCTGTTGCTTTTTTCTTAGTAGTAGTTTTTTTCTTGGCCTCTGCCATTTTTTTCTCCTTACATCAAAAATTAAATTTGTTATAGAGCCTCTGCACCAGAAATAATTTCAATTAATTCACTGGTAATATAAGCTTGACGAGCTCTATTATAAGTAAGCTCTAATTGCTTAATCATGTCATCAGAATTACGAGTTGCATTATCCATTGCAGTCATTCGTGCAGCTTGTTCACCCGCAGCACTATCTAATAATATACTATAAAGCTGAACGCTAACATTTAGCGGTAGAATAGTCTCAAGTATCTCATCTTCAGACGGTTCAAACTCATAAATAGCTTTAGGTGCTTTAGATATTTTATCTGTATTATCATTATCCGCAACTTTGGCCGCTTCAAAAGGTATTAATTGTTTAGTGCTTGGTATTTGTACCATTACAGACTGAAAGATATTGTACACAAGGTGACAAACATCAAACTCTTCTTTCTTAAAACGTTCCAAAATATCATCTGAGATAGTTTGAGCATCAGCAAAGCTTAGCCCTTTTTTACCCGGACCTTCAAAAAATGCGATAATTTCTTTTGAAAATTCACTGTTTAATACATCACGACCTTTACGTCCTACACAAATAAATTGTACTTGCTTACCTTCTTTAATCAAAGATCTGGCTTTATCACGAGCTTTTCTTGCAACATAGCCATTAAAACCGCCGCATAGACCACGATCAGAGGTCACAACAATTAATAGGTGTTTATTGTTAGCACCAGTACCAGCTAATAATTTTGGGCTAGATTCATTGATTTGAGTGTTAGAAATTAAACCACCAAGCATATCAGCCATAGTTTTAGCATATGGCTGACTAGCTTCTGCATCAGACTGAGCACGTTTCAACTTACTTGCAGCCACCATTTTCATGGCTGACGTAATTTTACGTGTTGATTTCACACTACTGATTCGATCGCGAAAATCTTTTAAATTTGCCATCGCTTATCTAACCTTTCGTATCTATGATACTGTTCCATATTTTTTAACAAAAGATGCTTTAAAGTCATCTAGGAATGCCCGTAGTTTTTCTTCATTTGCATCAGTTATTTTTTGTTCTTTACTAATGCTTGCAAGGATAGCTTTTCCTTTTGCATGCATAGAGCTTAAAAACTCTTTTTCAAAAGATAGTATTAAAGAAATATCTAAATCATCTAGATATCCTTTCACACCAGAGAAAATTGAAACAACTTGCTCTTCAATAGTTAAAGGGCTGTATTGTGCTTGTTTTAATAGCTCTGTTAGGCGAGAACCACGAGCAAGTAATTTTTGCGTTGAAGCATCAAGATCAGAAGCAAATTGTGCAAAAGCTTCCATCTCACGATACTGAGCAAGCTCTAGCTTAATTGTTCCAGCCACTTGTTTCATAGCTTTAATTTGTGCGGCAGAACCAACACGAGAAACCGACAACCCAACATCAACGGCAGGACGAACCCCTTTATAAAACAATCCTGTTTCAAGAAAGATTTGACCATCAGTGATAGAAATCACATTTGTTGGAATATATGCAGAAACATCACCAGCTTGCGTTTCGATAATTGGCAGAGCAGTCATAGAGCCTGAACCATTTTCTTCATTCAGTTTAGCTGCACGCTCTAGAAGTCTAGAGTGTAGATAGAATACATCACCAGGATATGCTTCACGTCCAGGAGGGCGACGCAATAATAGAGAAACTTGACGATAAGCAACCGCTTGTTTTGATAAATCATCATAAACGATTAAAGAGTGCATACCATTGTCACGGAAATATTCAGCCATTGCACAACCAGCATAAGGTGCTAGGAATTGCAAAGGAGCAGGTTCAGATGCAGTAGCTGCGATAACAATAGAGTATTTCATCGCACCTTCTTCTTCTAGTCTTTTAACTAGCTGTGCGACTGTTGAACGTTTTTGTCCAATAGCGACATAAACACAATATAGCTTTTTGCTTTCATCATCAGTATCATTCACAGCTTTTTGATTCAGGATAGCATCCATAGCAATTGCTGTCTTACCTGTTTGGCGATCACCAATAATTAATTCACGTTGACCACGACCAATTGGTACTAGAGCATCAATAGCTTTAAGTCCAGTCTGCATAGGCTCATGCACAGATTTACGTGGAATAATTCCAGGAGCTTTGGTCTCAACAAGCACTGTTTGTTTTGCTTTAATTGGTCCTTTTCCATCAATAGGATTACCTAAGGCATCAACTACACGACCTAGTAATTCTTTTCCAACTGGAACAGAAACAATGTCACCTGTTTGGCGAACAACATCACCTTCTTTAATACTACGGTCACTACCGAAAATAACGATACCGACATTATCTTCTTCTAAGTTAAGAGCCATACCTTTAACTCCACCAGAGAACTCAACCATTTCTCCAGCTTTTACATTATCTAGTCCATGGACACGAGCCACACCATCACCTACGGATAGTACTGTTCCTATCTCTGCGACATCGGCTTCTACGCCAAAATCTGTCATTTGTTTCTTTAATACTGATGAAATTTCTGCTGCACGAATTTGCATTGTTACGCTACCTCTTTCATTGTTTCTAGTTCCTGTACACCATCGCTATTTATTAGCGTTCTGGTCATTTTGCTTAATTGTGTTTTAATTGATCCGTCTAGCATTAAAGAGCCAGCCTTTATAATTAAACCACCGATTAAATTTGCGTCATGTGTCGTATGTAATTCGATAGATTGATTCAATTCTTTCTTTAAAATAGAGCTGATTCTTTTAGCTTGCTCTGCAGATAGCTCCACAGCAGAAATAACGTCTACTGTAATTTCGCCTTTATGAGCAGAAATCAATCTGCGAAGCTCTACAGTAATAGCAACCAAGCAATTAAGGCGACGGTTACCTGCAATAATAGAAATTAAACGCTGCATTACATCTGAAATCTTTGCTTCTTTGCATAGGATATTCATTGCCTTTTGGTGTTCGGCTCTGCTCATTAGTGGAGTTTCAAGAATAGATGTAAGCTCAGCTACATCAGAAAGTATAAGCTCTAAAACACTTAAATCTTTTTCTAGTTCCTTGAGTTTATTATTATCCTCCGCCCATGAAAAACCAGCACTAGCATAGCGTTTTGCGATACGGGTTTTTTCAGCTTTTAATGACACTTGGCTTATCCTTTTCTTAAACTTTATATCTCTATCAGAAATTTATTATTGCCTTGTGTAGCATAGCTTAAACCACCTTGCAATATAGAATAGCTATTTTTTTTAATTTTATAGTGTTCTATATATTATTTTTGCTTTTTATGCACCCTGCAACAACTTGCAGTTCCAATTTTACTCATAATTTGCTGTTATACTACTATGGGCTGTATCGTTCGATACATTCAAAAAAAGCCCTCCTTATATAATTGGGAGACAATAATGATTAACTGTGTGACCTGTAAAACGGCACATTTCTTTGGTAATGCTTTAGCATCGCAATACGAGCTGAGGTATAATTCCTTTGTTGATAGACAAAAATGGGATTTATCTGAGTGGCAGCGTATGGAGTATGATGTTTATGACACGCCAGCAACTACTTATCTTGTATGGCAAGATGAGCATCAAATAGTCCGTGGTGTATCAAGGCTTTTGCCAACTGATAGACCATATATGCTGAAAGATTTGTGGCCAGATAGTGTACAAACTATAGATTTGCCAAATTCAATAAAGATATGGGAAGGCTCAAGATTTTGCGTTGATAATACCTTAAATAAGACATTGCGTAGAAGAATTGTCCAAGAAATTGTTTGCTCATATTTAGAATATGGGCTGTCCAACAACATAGAAAAAATCATTGGCATTATGCCACCTTCAATTTGGCGATCTGTTTTTGTACGCAATGGCTGGGAAGTTGAATTTATTGGCAGTAAGGAAGGCTATGGTGGCGGACGAGAAAATATCGCAGGGCAACTATATGTAACGCCAGAAGCATTGTTTTCCGTACGCAAACAAACAAATATAAATCATCCAATACTAACTAAAACACCTTTTAATTTTATTCAAGAACACGAGGAGAGAGTAGCATGATACCAAAACAAAATATTACAGAGCATATATTATCATTGATATTATATGCATTGGCTGAAGCAGATAAAAGTGACATGCAAGATGTTGTTTCCATTTTAGATGATGCATTGCTTAAGATTATTGCAGAGCATGAGAAACTGAATGGTAGCCAGCATACATGGGAGCAATGCACAGAGTTATATCAAAGAATTTTAAAGTCATTACAAGATAACATACAAGAGCAGAACAGAGTCGAAATACAAAATATCCCAACTCTATCTGACCTTGAGAAGATCTAATCTGTCATTTTCAGCAGTTGACAAAAATTACCTCTGGCAACGGCAATTTTTAAATCCGTTCATTTTTGAGTAGATGGTTGACTTTCTAACGTCTTAGTTTCTTTTTCTGCTTTGTCATTGCGAGGAACAAAGTGACGAAGCAACCTAGTTTTTTTTGCCCTCGTTTTGCCCCTGTGTCTCTGGATTGCCACGTTGGGCTAACGCCCTCCTCGCAATGACGGAGTAATATTATAAATTATGGATGCACAAAACATAGTAAGTGCTTAGGTATGTCACAGGTAGGACCCCATTGCCCCCAACGTACATGATCAGTGTTATTTGAATTACCGTATCTTCCCGTAACTATGGCCGAATTGCTAGTCCAAGAATTGCAATTATTATTATTATCGGAACTAGGAAGATGCCACCAACTAGTCGTTCCAGACCAGCTTCTTCCAGTAAAGTACTCTTTAATTCCATCAAAATAATTAGTTCCAGTCCAAGCTATATTATTTCCTGGCCCTCTTTGACTAGCGTCTACAGTAAAAGAAGCCCCACCTTTAGTCACATCACCAGAAACAGCAAAATTATATGTTGTGTTTGGAAGAGGGTTATTGCAAGTAATATTAGGGCAAATAAAAGCAAAAACATGAGTTGCATCAACTGTTGAAGTTGCTTTACCAAGCCAGTCGTTTGCTGTTAAATCAGCCAAACACTTTGCATTCGCACCTGCCATTCCACCTAAATTACCATCCCACTGCCCAGAAGTTATGACAAAATGACCATTGCCTGCTGGCGGAATTGGTGGGGCACCTGTACCTGTTTCAGTTACAATTTTACGCCAGTCAGTTGCATAGCAAAATTCATATATTTTGGAAGTACTATCATAACGTATTGCTCCATCACGAGTTCCATCACATGGCGTTGTGTCAGGCCCAATGCGAATTGAACCTTGCTGGAAATTACCTGATATTTCTTGTGCATCTAGGGGAGTAAATGAAATTATAATTAGTGCTAAGATAAGTAAGAATACTTTCATTGTTTATTCTCCTTATTTTTAGCATCTGCTATCATTCCTGTGTATCTAATATTACCCTTAACTTGTAGGCCATCTTTATCAAAGAAAGCTATTTTCTTACCTGAAATGTAAACATCTACGGTATTATCTTTAGCGTTTACCTCGATGCGTGTATGTACATTGTTTTTTTTAGCGTTTGTATTGTATGAGGAAAATATAAAAGCAATAAATGCCATACTCATTATCGTTAGAATTATTTTGTATTGTTTGATGTTAGTTTTTTGTTCCAAAATATTGCTCCTGAGATTGTTACGATTGACAACATATTAAAACCACCAATATATTCGGTGGCCGGGTGTTCGTAACCATTCTACAGGGATGGCGCGATGTTTTTAGCTTGCGCATTGGACATAGCATCGCCACCCGACCAAAGTCGAGTGAGGACACATTTATGGCAGTGTCTAAAAGCCACTGTAGATAAGGATTACGACATCCTAGTTTTGTTAAAACAAACAAAACATCTCTTAGCTTATACTGTAACAACAAAAATATCCATACATTTTATATAGATTGACAATAATCTGTCCTTAAGCTCTACTGATTTTATATAAAATATTGGAGAGAAGGGGAAATAATGGAATATTCGTATGAGCAGAATATAGAGCTTGCTTGTGAGACTATCAAATCAAGAATCAAAACTAATATTCCAAAATTGGCTGTGATATTAGGCTCTGGCTTGGCTGGTATAGCTGACAATGTACAAGATGCTGTTTCTATATCATATAAAGAACTATCTGGATTTCCTGTACCTACGGTAGATGGGCATGATGGATATATGGTTATAGGAAACATAAATAATGTTCCTGTAATATGCTTAAAAGGACGGGTACATGCCTATGAAAGCCATGATTTCACTGCTTTGAAAACACTTGTTC
The DNA here is from genome assembly GCA_021775895.1 of Alphaproteobacteria bacterium. Taxonomy (GTDB): domain Bacteria; phylum Pseudomonadota; class Alphaproteobacteria; order Micavibrionales; family CSBR16-224; genus JAJFGX01. Next base: position 7,627 of record JAJFGX010000004.1, read on the forward strand.
GGACATTAAAAGCTTTGGGCGTTGAGACTTTAATGACTACTAGCTCTAGCGGTAGCTTAAGTAAAAATATGCCTGTAGGCTCTATCATGGCAATTACAGATCATATTAACTTTATGGGTGTAAATCCTTTATTTGGAAAAAATGATGATAGCTTTGGAGTTAGATTTCCAGCATTAAAAAATGCGTGGAATGCTGATACTGTTGAAATATTAAAACAAGCAGCAAACTCTGCTGATGTTAGTTTATATGAAGGTGTTTATTTTGCATTTCATGGTCCAAGTTTTGAAACACCAGCTGAAATACGCATGGCGAAGCTACTTGGTGGAGATGCTATAGGAATGTCTGCTGTTCCTGAATGTATTCTGGCCAATCATTGTGGCTTAAATGTTGTTGGGTGTGCTATTATTAGCAATATGGCGGAGGGCATGACTGATGAAGTGTTAAGTCATGATCACACTATAATTGGTGCGAAACAGGCAGAGAGAGACCTGTCTAAGCTTATAGAGCATTTTGTACCCAGTTTTTTATAGGGTATTATGAACATTATAAAAAAAACATCATTAAATTTTAACAATCGTAAATGCAAGC
>JAJFGX010000031.1 GCA_021775895.1 Alphaproteobacteria bacterium
GGTTCAGAATTATCAGCAGTTAATAGGCTGGTAAGGTATGGCAGTAAAGGCTCTGCGTTTCGCCCTGCATGGCGGAGGATAATATCAACATCTGGAAGCTCCAAGATTCCATTGTGGTAATCTCTGATTGTTTGTGCGAATTTCTCGCCATTTTGTTTTTTTAGTTTCTTGTACATAATAATGCTCTTTTGTCTAGTAAGTGGTTTCATTCTACCATGACAATAGAGTTATGTCAACTGAATATCCTATAGAAAAAGTCATACATATCACTTGATAAGATTGCTTGGTTTAATTAAACTAGAAATTGCTATATTAATTTAATGGAGGAAAATATGCCTAAAACATTTAAAATTCTTTGTGCTATGTTTGTTATAACATCTGCTTTATCTTTGGGGGCTTGTAATACAATGGAAGGGCTTGGTCGTGATGCGGCGGCGGCTGGTAAAGCGATTACTGGTGCTGCTAGCGATAACAAAGGCTATTAAAAATTAAGCAACTAAATAGTCCAGTAGGCTTGGTTGTTGCAGGTCGACTGAGACTAGTTGTGATATTCCTTGTTCACTCATTGTAACACCGTAGAGTCTGTCCATTCTTGCCATAGTCATTCTATGGTGTGATATTACTATAAATCTTGTTGATGTTTCTTTGCTGATTTGTTCTAGCAGAGTGCAAACACGATCAACATTGCTGTCATCTAGTGGAGCATCGATCTCATCTAACACGCATATTGGTGCAGGGTTGGTTAAGAACATAGCAAAAATCAAAGCAATTGAGGTTAATGTTTGTTCTCCACCAGAGAATAAAGATAGCACTTGCATCTTTTTTCCTGGAGGCTGAGCGTATATCTCAAGTCCAGCTTCGAGTGGGTCTTCAGTATTTGTTAGCTCTAAATAAGCTGATCCACCGTCAAATAAACGAGTGAATAGTTCTCCAAAATGTTTATTAACAACATCGAAGGCTTCTAACAATCGTTCTCTTGCTTCTTTATTAAGTTTGCTTATGCCTTGGCGTAATTTGCCAATAGCAGAGATTAAATCATCTTTTTCTGTAGTAATTAGTTCTATTTGTTCAATTAATTCTTGGGTTTCAATGTCTGCCCTTAGGTTTACAGGCCCCATGGATTCACGCTCATGTAATAATCGCTCTAATTTTGTTTGCATTGAGCTTAATTCTGGCAAGTTTTCTTCATTTTTATCAATTCCAACATCAAGTAGCATATCATTAATACCACATGAGAATTTTTCATTTACCTGTTGCAGAATCATTTCTTGGGTTTGCTGTGCTGTGCTGACGGTTGCTTGTGCGTGCGCTCTAGCTTCACGAGCATCGGCAAGTTTTAGCTCTACTGTTTTTAATTGTTGTTGTAATTCTTGCTCTATTTTTTCTGTCTTTGCTAGAGCATCGGCGGAGTCATTACGTTTTTTCTCTGCTTCTACAATTTGAGTTAATAATGATTGTAGCTCCGCATTAATTTTTGTTGGACGGGAAGTTAATTGCTCTTTTTGAGTTAAAGTTTGCTCTTTTCTTTCCATCAAACTGTCTAATTGTTCGGTTAGTTTTAATTGACGCTCTGTCCAGCTCTCAATGTCGGCTTCTATGGCTAAAATTCGTTGTTTTCGCATGTCTTCAGCACCTAATAGGCGGTCATACTGTGATTGTTTTTCTGATATTACTTGTTTTTTTTCCAATAATAATTCTTCTAATTTTTTAAGTTCTTGTTGTTCTGTATCGTCATTTGGAATTAGGGCTAATTCTTTTTCAGTCGCTTGTTCGCTATTTTTTGCTAGTTTTAATTCATTTTCTGTATCTGCTATATTATCATCTAAAGCAAGAATACGTGTTTTTGCGTTCGTATTTTGCCCTGCAATGTGGCTATGCTCTTGTTGGGTCCTATGCAGTTCATTTTCTAGGTCACGAAGCGAGCTACGCAGTGTTGTAATGTTTTCAGAAATATCATTTCTGCTATCACGTAGTTTTGATAGAGATATTTGTGCAGTATTTAGTGCCTTATCTTTTTCAGGCAAGTCTGATTGACAAGTTAGCAATCTATTCTTCTGTTCTAAATGAATTGCCGAGGCACTAGGAGCATTAGCGGTTATAACTAAACCGTCCCAACGCCAAGCACTACCTTCTATTGTGACTAAACATTGACCAGCCTCTAATGTTTCTACTAGATTTTTAGCCTCTACATCAGTATCAACAACGCCAATTAATGCAAGGCGACGAGATAGTGCTTTTGGTGCTGTAACAAATTCAGATAATGGTCTTATACCATCAGGTAAACTTGGCTGTTTTTTTAATTCTGTAAGGATTGTCCAGTAAATTGGAGCATCAGTATCTTCAGTAATCTCTGCATCTTCACCAAGGGCAACGGCTAAGGCTTTTTCCATGCCATTATGCACACTTATATTATTGATAATTGGTTCAGCATTGTTTGCTCTATTTCTAGCTTCTACGATTTGATTTAGAGTGTTAATTTCTGTGGTTAATTTTGCATGGTCATTTTGTTTTTCCTGCAAGATATTGAAAGCTTTTTCAACCTGTACTTCTGCGTCAAGTTTGTCTTTATCTAACGCATCAATATTTTCTTTTAAAGTGCTGATTTTTAACTCTTTAGATGATATCTTTTTAAGTAATTCTTGTTCTTCTGAATTATCAGGAAGGTTGCTTTCTAGCTCTATTTTTTCATGTTGTAAATGAGCTAAACGTACAGACAATTTTGCTGACTGTGCTTGTACATTTTCCAGTGATTGTATGATATTTTGTTTTTTTATTTTTCTAGCATCCAGAGCTTCCGTAAGGCTACTACAATTATTTTCTATTTTCTCTAAGTTAGTTTGAATGGTTTCTAATTCTTTAGTTAGTTTTTCTAGCTCTGTAGTTTCTGCCCCCTCAGTTGATGGTTTAATACTTTCAAGCTCAATATTTAGTTGTTTTATACGTTCTTGAGTTTCTGTAATGCCATCTTTTTCATGACTAATATCAGAATCAACTTGCAATAAGAATTTATTATTTTGGTCTAGTGTTTCATTTAGCTGTTGAGCTTCTTTTTCTAGCATATTATGGTTTAATTTTAGGTGTTGTAGAGTTGCTGCCGCTTCCGACTCTGTTTTCCTTAGATAAGGAAGATTTGAGCTTTTGTTCGTATAGTCAGCAGTTAGTTTTGTAACATCAATAGTGTAATCACGAACCGCATTATTTGAATTTTCAAAAGCTAATTTAGCTTGTCCAACCGCAGTATCTGTTTGTTGCCATTGTAGATAAAGCACTAAAGCTTCAGCCTTTTTGATATGGTCACTTAAATTCCGATACCTAGATGCTTGCCTTGATTGTTTTTTCAAGCCCTGCATTTGGATGTCCATTGTACCGATTATATCTTCTGCTCTTGTTAGGTTGCTTTCGGCAGCCCGAAGCTTTATTTCTGCTTCATGCCTGCGAGCATGCAGTCCAGAAATACCAGCCGCTTCTTCTAATACTAAACGACGTTGAGTGGGTTTTGCACTTATAAGGTCTGATACTCGACCTTGGCTAACCATTGCCGGTGAATGAGCACCGATAGAAGAATCAGCAAATAAGATTTGCACATCTCTGGCTCTAACAGTTTTTCCATTAACTCGATAGGTTGAGCCATGTTCACGTTCAATATGGCGAATAATTTCAAGCTCATCTGAATTGTTTAATTCGGCAGGTGCAGTTCTATCGCTATTATCAAGAAAAAGAGTAACATCAGCAGTATTGCGAGCGGGTCTTTTTTTTGTTCCCGCAAAAATAACATCTTCCATGCCAGAGCCACGCATACGTTTGGCGGAGGTTTCACCCATTACCCAACGTAGAGCCTCAACAAGATTGGATTTTCCACAACCGTTAGGGCCGACAATTCCTGTCATGCCAGAGCCAATCTCCATAACCGTGGGATCGACAAAAGACTTAAACCCATGTAGTCGCAGTTTTGTAAACTGAACCATGCAAACCTAACATTACTTTATAATATAATAAGGTCTATTATCTATTATAAGCCTTGCTTTTGCAAGAGTTTATCAAATATTTCTTGGAATTCATGGATTTTTCTAGCTCCACTTAGCTCTGCTTCGCCGTAATTAACAACGAATGTTGGAGTAGATTTTACGCTCCACTGTGTTTGTCCTGTTTGCATGTTTTTCAGAACATGCATTTCCAAATCTGTATTACTAGTACATTCTTTGAAAAGTTCAGGAGACATACCTGCGAGACGACCAGTTTGTTCAAGTGCCTTTAATGGATCATCACTGCCAAGCCAACGTGTTTGGCTGGTGAACAATACTTCAACTATATTAAAGTACATGCTTGGGGCAACGCAACGAGCCATCATACTTGCTCGTAGAGCTAGTTTATCTAATGGAAACTCACGAAATATCCAATATACTTTATCTGTATCAATATATTGTTCTTTCACTTCTGAGAATGTTTCAGAATGGAAGGCAGAACAATGTGGGCATGTCATTGATGCGTATTCAATAACAGTAATAGGTGCTTTTGGATTACCTAAAGCACGTTCAGTAGTTGCTGCATAAATATCAAATAGTTTTGGTTCATTTATTTTTGTATCTGGATTTGAAATATTGTCTAAAACTTTTTCAACTTCAGACTTTGTTTGCTTAGGTGCGTTTTGTGATTCTTCAGCAAAAGATGATTGCGGAGCTTGTAAAATAAGCACAAGCATAAGACAAAATGCACTGAATATTGCGACTAAATTAGGTGAGTGTTTTGTAATGGTGTTTTTTGACATATGTTTCCTCCAATAAAAAAAAAGCGAACAATAGAATTTATACTACTATTCGCTTCTTTAATAAAGAATAAATATTTTAAAGATTATTGAGTAATCTCAATCTCCATATCTGTGCCTATCATGTCTTGTTTGATTTCAATTCCTTGAATAACATCTGTAGTTACATCAGTAATTGTATCAACTTTAGTATCGATTACTTCGATAGTTTCAGTTGCTTCTTTTGTTTCAGTAGCAATAGTTGATGTAGTCGCTGTTTTTGCATCTTCAACCATATCAACAACATCTTCTTGAATGGCCATAACTGTATCAATATCAGTACTAATAGTGCCAGCATCATCATCAGTGTTAGCGACATCTTCTATCACTATTTCAGTTGTTATATCCATATCTGTTGAGCCAGAGGCTGGCTCAATATCCATCATTTCTTCAATAATTTCAGCAGTTTCCATGATGTCATCATCAGCAATAACAAAGCTTTCACCTGTGAAATCATTATTGACAGTGATACCGCTATCACTAACTTCAAATGATGTTACAACTTCAGTGTTCTTTACATCTTTTCCGCCAAAAACGAATAAGAACGCTACTACTGCGAAAGCTCCAAGAGCTAGTATAAATGATTTTTGCATTTTTTTTCCTTAATATATAGTTTTTTAAATATACAAATTCTTTCTTGGTTAAAAAAGAATCGTCTAAGTACAAATTTTATTGTAGTTAGGCTAATATATGTTTTTCATACATAGAAAGCAATACTTTTTTCTCTAGCTAGCAACTTCCTATTGAGCTATAGTACACAAAAGGGGACTTGAGATGGAAGAAGCCGAAATCATTGACTTTATGCGTGAGGCCATTTGGCTGACAATTAAATTATCATCACCAATTATGATGATAGGTATGATTGTTGGTGTCGTGATTGCTCTAGTACAGGCTTTAACCCAAGTGCAGGAAATGACTTTATCATTCGTACCAAAAATGTTGGCTATATTTTTATCTATATTCCTTTTGTTCCCAGCAATGGCTGCCGCTTTACAGGGGTTTATGGAGCTGATTGCAGATAAAATTATTTCGATGGGTTAACAGGTTTGAAAAATGCAGTTTGATATTTTTATTGCTGATGGTTTATTTGCTTTTCTTTTAATATTTAGCCGTGTTGGCTCTGCTGTTATGCTGATGCCTGGGATTGGTGATAGCTTTGTACCGACAAATATTCGACTAATGTTTGTAGTGGCTATTAGTTTTGTTATGACGCCTGTCTTATCAAATGTTTTGCCATCACCACCATCTGATTTCTTATTTTTTGTTGTGCTGGTATTGTCTGAAGTGATGGTAGGGCTATTCATAGGTACAGTGATGCGGGTGCTTATTTCCTCCTTGGACACGGCTGGAATGGTAATATCTTTGCAATCTGGTTTTTCTAATGCTTTAGTTTTTAATGCTGTTGCAGGGTCTCAAGGTTCTTTAATTGGGGCAATGTTCTCTATTTTAGGAGTGGTGTTGTTAATGGTTACCAATATGCATCATTTTTTGCTTAAAAGCATTTTTGAAAGTTATAGTATCTTTGCGGCTGATGGTTTGTTTTTAGAGGCTGAATCTATGGCTGAAGTCATTGTACGTTCAGTCAATATAGCCTTTAATGTTGGAGTGCAAATGGCGGCTCCATTTATTGTAGTTGGTTTGTTATTGTATAGTGGGTTTGGTATATTAGGGAGACTAATGCCTCAACTGCAAGTTTTCTTTTTGGCTCTACCTGCACAAATATTCTTGAGTTTAATAACTCTATCTATGGTTTTTTCAGCTGGAATTTTAATGTGGCTGGCTTTTTATGAAGATCAAATAGCAACTTTATTTGGTGCTTCATAATGGAAAATTGGGAAGATACAGGCGTTGTACTATCTGCAAGGCCTTATGGTGATAATGCTGCCATTGTTTCTTTGTTAACCGAGCAACATGGTAGGCACTCAGGCTATGTACATGGTGGTCAGTCCTCTAAACTAAGAGGCGTATTACAATCAGGTAATATTGTAAGCGTTGAGTGGAGTTCACGAATTGAAGATAGTCTTGGGCAGTATAATATAGAATTAGAAAGGTCATCTGTTGCTGGTGTTTTGAATAACAGGCTAGGTTTACAAGCCTTGCAATCTGCTTGTGCAATTGCTGATAGAGTTTTATCTGAAAGAGAGTCCTGTCCTGCGGTGACAGCAGGAATGCAAGCATTTCTTGACACTTTATATATGGATAATGATGTTTGGTTTCCTGCGTATATTTATTGGGAACTTGGATTGTTAAGAGAGCTAGGTTTTGGTCTGGACTTGACTTGTTGTGCTGTTAGTGGAGAGACTGAAAATCTAGCTTACGTAAGCCCTAAGACTGGTAGAGCGGCAACTAATAAAGCAGGTGAAGAGTACAGGGATAAACTCTTGGTTTTACCAAGTTTTTTATGTGGTGGGAAAGGGTGGTCTGACGGTGATATTTTAGATGGCTTAAAATTAACTGGTCATTTTTTAAGGCACAGAGTTTTTGCACAAACCCACATGGATTTGCCAGAGGCTCGTTTAATGCTTGAGCAATTATTGACAGATTCTATTGATTCACTTGCTGGTTAATATCAAATGGTATAGCGAATTTTTCTTGCTTTGTTGCATAGATCACATTTAGAAACTCTGGAGTTCCACCAACAGGTTTGATTTCAATTATATATGTGTCGTCCTTTTTTTCTATACGAACAGAATTTAATGGCAGTGGTTGTTTTTCACTAGAAATTGGAATTATTTGAACCAGCTTATTAACATCTCCAGCAGCTGTTAATGTGATGCTATCTTGTGATAATTTTGTAACTATCAGAACAAGGCTCCCATCATCACTCTTCATATTGCTGTTTAGTATATTGGCATAAATACCCGTGCTTTTTAACTTTTTAGGTATTCGAATTATTAATTTGCCTGTTGCACCAAGAATTTCTTTGTTATTTAGAAGTCCTTTAGGGTCAGGTTTACGGACAGCTTCACGATTAGCGACAAGGAAAGAATGCTTATTTTGCTTATCTTTTTTTCTGCTAAGTGGCATATATCCATTCATCGGAAATGAAATAAGCTTTGTTCTACCAGCTATAGCCATAGATTTTACTTTTAGTTTATCAATGTAAATCTCCGTCCCAAAAAGATTTTGGTTTAATGCAGGTGAGTTTGGTGCTGCAATTGAAAACCTAGCATCTACTCCCCAATGTTTACCATGATAGTTAATTTTATTCAGACAAAGTTGAAAAGGCGGTAATGACAACTTGCCGTCATTCTTGTCACAAAAATTAGAAAAATCATACATATCTCCATACTTGGCAAAATTTGCTTTTATGTCAGGTTTAACAACAACTACTTTCTTACCCCAAGTCTTTTTATCATAGTGATTAAAGAATGATGTCATGGTGAAATCATAAGTTTTGCTAATTCCTCCAGTAGCATAGGTTACTTCAGCTCCATCGACATTTCCTTGTATGTTTCGGCTAACACTACGTAATCCGTTTGAAAATACACTAGTTGAAGCTGTACTGCTCCTATTTTTGAGTGGTTGCTTGTTATTATTAAGCGCATTTATAGATAAAATATGATTTTTTTGTCCACTTATTTCATATTTAATATTATCTGAGTCATTCTTCTTAAAAAATAAACGCACATCTTTGGTTGTTATATTCTTTCCTGATAAGGGAGCGGTTAGTTCCTCTACCTTTATGCCATTAGGTAAGTCTAGCTTTATGCTACCAGTAATTTTAGCTATGTCACTGATATTGGCTTCTGGTATTAGACGTATAGTTTTTTTAGTTTCAAGGTAGTTGTAAGCTATGTTTTTACCATCTTTGAATGCATAGCCGTTGTTTGTTTTAAAACCTTGGGCATCACTGTTCTTAACTTTACCACAATCCTCAATTGCCATTAGAGAGTTATTATCTGCATCATAAACACCATTGATATGTAGAATTGCAGCAGAGCCATCAGCTCCGTCACTATGCAGGTTTTGAATCGGTATGTTGCGTATTGGCTCACTATCAATTTTAAATGTAAGCTCTGTTGTTCTTTGATTGTTGCTATTAATTAGCTCTGCTTTTTCTAGCATAATGCCAAAAGGCCCTGTTGTAGTGTCGGCCTTAATAAAATGATGAGACCCTAGCATATAATCTGGAATATCTTCATGTGTATAGTTATTAAAAAATTGTGGAAGGTCTTTACCAGGGATTATTTCATCTTTTAGCTGTTTGTTATCTGATGCAGTAAACATGCTTGTTGTTGAGAAAAATGAACTGGTGGTCTCTTCCAGAGTGTTTATAACATTATCTAGTGCTTCCCTATTAAGTATTAGGCTAAGTTTTAGTTGTTGCTCAGTTGTATTGATAGATAAATGCTTATCTAGCTTAGCGAGACTTGGTGCAGTTTCAGTCATTTCATTGCGAAAATTCTCTCTAGCATCTTTTATTTTATTAGAGGCACTATTAATCCAGCTAGTATCTTCAGTGTTAATAATGGAATTCATAGTAAGCCCATATGGTTTTGTGCTTTTTATGCTTGAGCCAATAAAAATATCTTCAGCTGATGGAAGGCTTTTTTTAATGATCTGTTTAATTAGCATTCTACTTATGCCTTGTGGCATGGCATTGCCGATGTCTTCTGGTGCAATTAGTCCAATACTAGCAAAGTGTTTTTGGCGAAAGTCCACCCACTTTGATAAATCAACATTTGCCACGGATTGTTTTTCTAAACGTTCTAAAATTACTGGCATTATATTTGGTGATGCTAGCGTGATAATATCTTTGGAAATATTAATATGCATTGGCTTGGATAATTTGCAAGTTTTTGTGTTTTTTCTAACAAAAATTATTTGATTGTCATCTGTTTGTTCTAGAACTGTATATGTTTGCTTTAAAGATTCTATAATTTTAGGAGCATTAAACTCACCAAAAAACAGCATAGCACCACCATTTCCTTGCGAGGTCGTGTAAAATCCTCCTAAGGCGTGTTTTAGTTGCTTTCGGACATCAACACCGTTGTTTTGTAAAGTTTTGATGAAACTTAAAGCATCGTTATTGCTGGTTAATAGGGGAGACGGATCGCCATCAGGATATATCTTATTTTCTAGTTTAACGGCATACTCAACGTTCATATGGGATAAAATAGTTAATCCTTCCATCGCCATAGCCTCTTCGGCTTTGCTAACATATTTAGGAATTGAACCCATTTTCATTTGCTGCGAGTAATAAAAATATCCTGCTCCAGCAATAATAAGTGATATTATAACAGTAACAACAATAATGCGTTTCATATTTAGCCTTTTTAAAAATTAGTAATTTATCATTTAAAGCTACAAGAATTTCTGATACTGTGCAACACATAGAATATATGGAAGATTTTAATGAGTGAAAATACAGCAGCATTGGATATAATAGATCGTGAGTTTGGAGAAGTGCTTGGAGAAAAGTACCTGTCCTATGCAATATCAACGATTGTATCAAGGTCTCTACCAGACGTACGAGATGGTTTGAAACCTGTGCATCGTCGTATACTCTATGCAATGTCTCAATTAAACCTCAAGCCTGATACTAGTCCTAAAAAATGTGCCAGAGTTATTGGTGATGTTATCGGTAAGTTTCACCCCCATGGAGACCAATCAGTATATGATGCATTGGTTAGGTTAGCACAAGATTTTGCTGTGCGTTATCCACTTGTAGATGGGCAGGGCAATTTTGGCAATATTGATGGTGATAATGCCGCTGCCATGCGGTATACAGAATCTCGAATGACAGCGGTTGCTCAATTGCTATTAGAGGGAATCGAGTTTGATGCGGTTGATTTTAGAGAAACTTATGACGGTGAAACTTTAGAGCCTGTAGTTCTACCCGCAAATTTCCCTAATTTACTTGCTAATGGTTCAACGGGAATTGCAGTTGGAATGGCAACTTCGATTCCCCCGCATAATGTCGCAGAGCTTTGTGATGGTATTACAGCCTTAATTCAAAACCCAAAATTAACAGTTAAAGAATTGATGGAGTATATAAAAGGCCCTGATTTTCCAACTGGAGGCACGTTAGTTGAAGATAAAGCCAGCATTATTGAGGCATATGAAACGGGGCGTGGAAGTTTTCGTATTCGTGCAAAATGGGAAAAAGAAGAGCTAAGTCAAGGGCAGTATCAAATTGTAATCACTGAAATTCCTTATCAAGTGCAGAAATCTCGATTAATTGAAAAAATTGCAGACTTAATCAATGATAAAAAATTGTTGTTATTAGAAGATGTTGAAGATCAGTCTGATGAGAATATTCGTGTTGTGTTAGTGCCTCGCAGTCGTAATGTTGATCCTATTGTATTGATGGAATCGTTGTATAAATACAGTGATTTAGAAAGTCGTTTTAGCTTAAATATGAATGTACTTGATGGTGGAATCACGCCAATGGTCATGGATATTAAAGCTGTGTTGCAAGCTTTTATTAATCATCGCCAAGATGTATTGCAACGTCAGACAAAACACCGTTTAGAAAAGATTGCAACAAGGCTAGAGGCTTTGGAAGGCTACTTAATCGCATATCTTAATTTAGATGAAGTAATTCGTATTATCCGTGAAGAAGACGAGCCTAAGGAAGAGATGATAAAAGCTTTCAAGTTAACAGAGGCTCAGGCAGACGCTATTTTAAATATGAGACTTCGTTCTTTACGTAAGTTAGAGGAAATGATTATTCGTGAAGAGCATGCTAAATTATTAGAAGAGCAAGGCGTACTTATAAAGTTATTAGATAGCCACGCAAGGCAGATGACTCATATTCGCAAACAAGTTGCAGAAATTTATAAGATATTTGCTCCTGAAACTGAATTAGGTCAAAGGCGAACCGTAATTGGTGCTGCTCCTGCCTTTATAGAAGTACCAACAGAGGCGATGATTGAAAAAGAGCCTGTGACTG